>JAIRTV010000561.1 GCA_031254675.1 Planctomycetaceae bacterium
CGTGAAAAACGGAAAATTGATTTTGCCAAGCGGAGCGAGTTACGAAGTTCTCGTCTTGCCCAACACAAACCGGATGACACCGGAATTGTTGCGAAAAACAATGGAATTGGTCAAAGCCGGCGCAACAGTAATCGGCAACCGACCCGTCGGCGCATTCGGATTGACGGATTATCCGCAAAACGATCAATTAGTTACGAAATTATCCAATGAACTTTGGGGAGATTCCAATGAAAAAATCGGCGAACGAAGTTTTGGTAACGGCAAAATCATTTGGGGAAAATCAGCGGAAATGGTTCTTGGCGAAAAGGGAATCCATCCTGATTTTGTTTCAAATAGACGATTGAGTCAGATTCATCGTCGGACTACCGATGGCGATTTGTATTTTGTCGGCAATCCATCGGATCAAAATGTGTTGGCAAACATGACATTCCGCGCGGTTGGAAAACCGGAATTGTGGTATCCCGAATCAGGTAAAATTGTTTCGGCTCCGATTTATCGTACTGAAAAAGGCGTGACCTCGTTGGCGATTCCGTTTAAGCCGACGCAATCCGTGTTTGTTGTTTTTACGCAACAAAATCAGCCGAATCAATCCGATCCAATTGTTGCAATTTCTCATAACGGTCAACAAATTGTCGATCTGACCAATTCAGAAAGCAGCGTTAACGTTCCAAAAATTGATGTCAAAATTCTTAACGCAAAATATGGTCCGCCAAACGATGAAAAAAGAACAATTGACGTGCGTGAATTGTTGCAAAAAATATTGGATGCCGGTGAAAATGATTTTACTGTTGCCCGTCTTGCGCGTGATTTTGATCCGGCTCATATGGTTTTGAAAACGTTAAATGTCGAATACGAACTAAACGACAAAATCGTAACATGGAGCGGAACGGACAACAATGTTATTAATTTTACCGAATTTGGAATAGCCGATTCGCTTTATTTCGACATTGATGTTGCGAACGAAAAATCGGGATTGATCTTTTGTAACAACGGACAATACGAATTGTTGACGGCTTCGGGTAAAAAGTTGAAAAAAAATGTTGCGGTTTCCGAACCGCTTGAAATCAACGGTTCGTGGACGGTTCAATTTCCAATTAAAGGAACAATAAAAGAAACAACCTTCGACAAATTGATTTCATGGAGCGATTCGCCGGATGAAGTAATTAAATATTTTAGCGGTACAGCGGTTTACCGAAAAACGTTTAACGTACCAAAAGATTTTATTGTTACGGGGCAACGTGTTTTTCTTGATCTTGGTCAGGTCAATGAAATTGCTTCCGTGAAAGTCAACGGTCAAGAACAAGGTGTTCTTTGGACATTGACGAAAACGGTTGATATTACTGGTGTGTTGAAACCGGAAGAGGAAAACGTTCTGGAAATTCATGTTACGAACCTTTGGTGTAACCGATTGATTGGCGACGCCAATTTGCCGCAAGACAAAGAACGTCAACCCAACGGCACCTTATCTGCGTTTCCCGAATGGTTGCAAAACGGTCAACCCGATCCGTATGGACGTGAAACATTTTGCATGTGGAATCTCTGGAAACCTGATGAAGTGTTACAAGTATCCGGTCTGATTGGTACGGTACGTTTAGTGCCGGTTTTGTTCGGATTTTAGACAACGCATCACCTGAAAAGGGGTTGGTCTAAATCTCATAATCATTTTCAAAACAAAAACAATCTTATGACGATACTCTTCACATTTTAAAATTCGGTTTTCGTTTCAAGTAGAGACGCAATACATTGCGTCTCTATAAAATTGTCCATGCGATAAAAAAAGGCATAAATAATTTTGTTGCGAAAATAAGGTTTTAGAGTTGTGTTTTGCGCATACCATGACCGCAAATTGATCATTGATAGCCAGATGAAATAAATCAAATTCGCTCGACATAAATGATTGGCAGATATAACCGACCTTCAAGAAATTCGAGATGAAGTTTTATTTTTGTTCCAGATTTACCGGCGATACACATTCGTGGTTTGGTGCATGGAGTTGAATGTTTCAGGTAACAGTTTTGAGTGAGCCAAATTCAACCGCCACGGAATTCCTTCCTGAGCAAAAAAACGTTATCAAATGTACCACAAAAAACACAATGATACTTATACGAAAATTATAACACGGTCATTGTGCGCACTGACAAAACAATTTGGTAAAAAATTGGATTATTTTTTACCTTCCGGGGCTACTTGACGGGATTAGAACATCTTTTGGACAAGCACTGCAGAGAGTATCATTAACCAGTTGGTATATCAAGATATTTTGCCAAAATAAGAAAAAGAGAATAAATAATACTTGCCATAATATAGTAATTGGTTAAGTGCAAGCGAAATTGACGCACTCAAGTGCAAGCGGAATTGACGCACACGTTGCCAAAATTTTTATGTTTTTTTATAATTTTTTTGTTTGTTTATTTTACAACATTAACCTCTAACTTTATTTTTATGATGAAGGAAAAAAAATCAAGATGGCGAATTATTATTACGTCAACAGGTAGTTCGTATGGTTCGTGAAGGTCATTCGCGTCGCGCAGTTTCACGTCAATTTAATGTATCTGAAAAATTTGTCCGTTACTGGTGTGAGC
>JAIRTV010000565.1 GCA_031254675.1 Planctomycetaceae bacterium
TACCGTTAGGAAATTTATTTTTGAACGCTGCGTAACCTTCTTTTGTGATCGCAAACTCACTACACAATCCATCCGGTTCACCAATACAAAACACAACATCATTTTCCAACGCCAAAACACTAGACGGTAACAATGATATTAAAATAATCCCAAGAATATATCGTAACATTTTTTTGCTCATTTTATAACAAATTAATGTTTAAGTTAAAGTTTAAAGTTGAATAACTGTACTGTCCAAAAATTTTAAGCCGAACTTTACCGTATTTTTCAATTATTGGTGTAATTTTACATCTCTCGGATAAATTTGTAAACAGCATTCAATTAATACTTTCTCCATTTTTGAGTAGGTGAATAGTTTTATACCGTAACCAGTACACCGATTTGAGTACAATTTAATATTTTCGAGTGCTTCGTGTTCAAAACAATTAAACACGAAAGACGCGAAATTTCACAAAACACACGAAAAGTCAAAAATGAAACAAAACCGACCCAATCGAGAATAAAAATGGGGAAAATTGAGAAAAGAACTCTAATTATTAGAGATGCCCCAGTATTTTTGGGCTAAAATGTTGCCTTATAAAATGGGCAATCTTTTTTATATTCATGACATTTTAAAATTCAGCTTTTGTCATAAAACATGGCTATTTTCTTACTGTTCCGAGTAGGACGAGCAGAGTTGCTAAAATTCCGGCGAGAAAAATAGCGGCAGCATAGCCGGAAAGGAATAATGTCCAAAACCAAACCGGAACATGACGGTACCAGGGATCTATTCCTTGTTTTAGTTCGGTTTCCGATTTTGTTATTGATGTTGTTTTTGGTATGGTTGGCGAGTTTGGTGTAATACGGGCGACATTTTGGCTGCGTAGTCGGGTGCGTGTTTTTTCAATTTCGTTAAGAGTATGGAGAGTTGAGTCTCTACGGTATTCTTTTTGGCTACCAACTGACGATTGATTGGAATCCAAATAACCTGTTTGTGAGAACATGCTGGATCCGTGTACCGAATCCAAGAGGTTCACATGAACCTCTTCGCCTAAAATCGAAAAATCTGAATCATGCCCCACTGATTCCGTGTTACTTTTCCGTGCCTCCTGCATGTCCATTTGATGCAAAAGTTGTACGAGTTTACCGTATTGAGTGTTCTGAGTGGTGGAATCGAGAAATCGGTTATTGGCTTTCCATGAGGAAAACGCAGAAAAATTCGGCAAGGAAAATTCATCGGCTTCCGCATGATTATATTTAATAAGCCAGTTTTCCAGATCCTGGGTTACTTCCATTGCGGATTGTTGACGATTTTCGGGACGTTTGGACATCATTTTTTGACACAGAAGGATCAGGTCTTCCGGTGTATCGGGGCGATCGACAAGAATACTTGGTGGTTCCTTTTGTTGGTGATCTAAGAGTCGTTTCGACACTGAACCGTCAGGAAATGGCGGATGACCGGTCAAACAGAAATACAAAACACCACCCAATGAATAAATGTCGGCTCTGGCGTCTACTTTATGACTATCTAACGCTTGTTCCGGTGCCAAATAGTCGGCAGTTCCAAGAATGGTTTCTTCTTGAATGTGGGTGATACGTCCTTCGTAAAGCCGTTCATCCAACAGAGCAAGACCAAGATCAAGAATTTTGACTTCATCTTGTGTATTAACGAGAATATTACTCGGTTTCACATCACGATGAATGACTCCTACCGCATGGGAATAAGCCAACGCATTGGACACTTGACGCAAAATATTAACGATTCGGGCAAACGTAATTTTGTTTCCTTCTTTTTCGATAATCTTCTGTAAGTTTTCTCCTGGAAAATATTCCATAACAATATAATGTAAATCACCTTCGTGATCGATATCGTGTGCGCGGACAATATTGGGATGATCGAGTGAGGCAATTGCTTGGGCTTCACGAATAAAGCGTTCCAGGTAGATCGATTTTTCCAACCGTTTTCGTGGTAACACCTTAATTGCGACTCGTCGTTGCATTAAGGTATGTTCGGCGAGATAGACGGAGCTCATGCCGCCCGAACCCAGATGTCCAAGTATTTTGTATTGCCGGAGAAAAAAACCACGATAACGTTTTTTCAAAAGTTGCTTGACCTGCCAAGCAGTCAAGAGATAACGTTTAACCAATGCCGACGCGACATATTGTGTTTCATCCAATTGCCCTTCAGTTGCTTCCGATTCAATAGACGCCAACGCCTCATCAAGTTTAACGGAATCAACCAAACCGCTACGCCGTAATAAATCAAGAAATTGAGCAACGGAAATCATAGGTTTGACCAAGGGTTATACAAATAAAAAACAAGAAATAGGGTATTTATAAAAATTGCAATCTATGCTGAAGCCGTTTTAAAATCAGGAAGCTGAACACGGGAAGCGTAGCATCGCGAAGCGTTTGTTCAAGGGCGAAGCCTACCGCCCATACCGGCTTCGGTATATCAGTTGGAATTTTCGCAAGGATGAAAATTCATTTTTGACAAACCTTATTTTCGCCTAATTTTCCAAACAAAACAACCTCCACAGCAAGAAAATTCCTCCCAATAAAATCATATTATCTCATGATCAACCTTTTTCGTGTTTTTTGTGTTCTTTTGTGTGTTTCGTGTTAAAAAAAATGAAACACGAAAGACACGAAATTTCACGAAAAAATCCTTGCGGAAATTCCACCGATAGATTACAAAATGATTTTTGGGAAAGTGTAGTTGATTTATATTTTGAATTTTATTAAAATAACCCATTACTGAATCCATTGGTTGGTCAGCGGTCGCTATAAACATTAAACATTTTCCGCGTTAATTTCATGTGGACACTAAAAAACAAGAAAAAAACAAAACCAGAATATGCTGGTCGTTGCCGTGCGCTTAATTTTGAATCTTTAGAAAATCGGGAGATGCTGTCGGTTGGTCCGTTGTTGTATTCTCTTCAGCAGGATTATCT
>JAIRTV010000570.1 GCA_031254675.1 Planctomycetaceae bacterium
CGATCAATACGTTCTTCAACCGTGTTTGTCGAAATAAAACGTGTTACGGTAACAGTTCCTGCCGCACCGATACGATGCGCCCGATTGATTGCCTGATCTTCAACCGCCGGATTCCACCAACGGTCAAACAGAAAAACATATTCCGCAAATTGCAGATTCAACCCAACACTTCCCGCTCCATAACTCATCAAAATAACATGAATATCCTTATCTTCTCGAAAACATCGAATCATTTCGTCACGTTTTCCTGAAGGAATTTTACCGTGATATTCTGCAATCCCAAACCGATCAAGATGTTGTTTGAGTTTGTAGAGAGTTTCGACCCATTGGCTAAAAATAATTGCCTTCCGCCCACTCGCTGCAATCTCATCAAGATCAACAAGCAAACGTTCCAACTTAGCACTTTCACCAGTGACCGGATCGAAGTTACAAATTTGTTTAAGTCGAATAATCAATTCAAAAACCTGCGGAATCGACACCGCTTCTCCCCCTTCGGAAAGTCGTAACACGCCTTCATCTTCTGCCATTTTGTACGTTTCCGCTTGCCCCGGCATCAATTCAAGAGCCGCATCGCGTAACAATTTCGGCGGTAATTCCGTAAGAACTTTGTCCTTTGTCCGACGTAAGATGTGATCGCCGACAACCTTACAAACATCAGTTGGTTTGAGCCCTGATTCCAAAAAACCCGGCGCCAGAAATTCAAAAATACCAACCAAATCCTCTTGCGAATTTTCAACCGGAGTTCCAGTCAACGCCCAACTCCGACGTCGTGCGATTGCTCTTGCCGCTTGAGAAGTTATGTTACTTTTATTCTTAATCCGTTGCGATTCGTCGAGAACAACCAAATCAAACACCGGAGCTTTTTCGCCTTTCGGACAATCAAAATATTCACGGTCGCGGTTCAAAAGTTCATAATTGGCAAGCCGAACCGGAATGCCCGATAATTGCCAAAGCCATTTTCGACGTGCGGGAGAACCGTCAATAGAGTGTACGGTAATTTCAGGCGCCCAGATTTCAAATTCGCGTTTCCAATTCGTGAGCAATGGCTTCGGGCAAACAAGGAGAACGTTACGAATTTCGCCGGTTCGGAGTAATAATCGAATTGTCGTAATCGCTTGCATTGTTTTGCCCAATCCCATTTCATCCGCAAGAATAGCGAAATGCGAACTGTACAAAAATGCAACTCCTTGGCGTTGATACGGAAATGGTTCAAACGGCAAATCAAGTGTTGGAAGATGAAGAATCGATTCAATCGGCGGTTGAAGAATATAATTAAGACGATCCTGAACTTTCACCGCGTCACGTGGAATACGAATACGGGTTAACGTTTCAAGATCGGCTTTAATCAGTTCCTCGTCAACCGTCGTTGTTTTCGCCGTTTCCAAATATTTTGTTTCGGAATTATTTGTTTCCGCGTTTTCTGTTTCGGAATCATCTATGTCCGAATCATTTGTATCGGTATTAATTGTTTCGGAGTCTGTTATTTCAGAATGGTCTATTTCCCAACAATCCGTTTTTGCATCGGATACCAACTCATTCGGCGGCGCAACAAAAAACCAACTCCGAGAATTAACTCGAACTTTCGAAGCAACCGGTAACGACGCAATACAAATATTCGACTCCACCGGCAATAAGTCTGAATGCACACTAATCTCAACCGGACGCTGCAATTGACGATTCCATCCCGTTACAAATAAATTAACCGGCAAGAACGAACTCGGAAAATATAAAGAATCAACCTGTTCCGATTCTTTCGCTTCTTGCGTCTCTTCAATAAATCCATTCATGTTATATTTTATTAAATAATCTAAATTTTATTATGATAATGATTTCAATGTTGGTGGATTATTGGAATCAAAATTAATAGAAAGATAATTTTCCGGCGTTGTACCATCTTTGGCAGGATGAATTTGTTTTTTGTTAATACGTGTTTTTTGAAACAAAATAAACCGCTTTTTCCATTCGTCCAGATTAAAGTTTTTCTTATAAAAACGATTTAACATTGATACCATATAATCAAATAGGCATTCCGAAGCCAAAAATTTTTGAGTGATTTCATCCTCATTAAATGTTTTGGATTTTATCTCGATAAAAAATAAAATCTTTTTGTTATTGTGCTGCTCTGCAATAATCAAATAATCGCAACGTTTTCGTTGTCCATTTTCGCTGCGAAAAATATGTTTATTGACATCACCATAATCAATTTTAATGAGCATAGCATTGTCAGAAATATCAGTAATTTTTACTTCTTTCAATGTTGCGCTAATATCATTTTCTTGAAGAATCGCTTCTTGATTTTCTATATTACCGAACAATTCGCCAACAAGAAGTTTTTGTAGCGATTTTTTAATGTCTTTAAGAGAAATGGGCATTTTATTCGTCATCTCCTGCTAATAGTTCCATTTGAATTCGATTCATTTCGTCAATGGTCGTGTCGAAACTCGGTAAATCAATTCCCAATTCGTCAATAGTGGCACGAATAAAAGTACACTTTGGAAATTTTGGAATTTTCAGACCTGTCGTTGGACTTGTTTTTGTTTTCATTTTTTTTGTTTCGATTTCCTGAGCCATATAAACACGAACCCTATTAGGATCAAGAAATTCTTTTTCGGAATAACCATATTGCTTCATCACATCATCGTTATTTTTGTTGCGACGATGAAGTAGGATAAGTGTATTCAATTCTTTTACAATATAATCGCTGTGTGTAGTAATATAAATTTTGTATCCCAAATTGACAAGTCGTACAAAAATTTTTGCCAAAAGACGTTGATTTATCGGGTGCAAATTCATTTCCGGCTCATCAATCATAAACATATTTGGCGACTTCAATATTTTAATTTTATTACATAATTGCAGCCAGAGAGACAAAAGAGAATGAACAGATGACGAACTTTCCGCAACTGTAAGTGATAAATTATCGGAACATAACGGAATAAAATATAATTTTCCATTCGTAATTTCAAAATTTCCACCAAGAAGTTCGCGGAAAACATCCTGAATATCCTCTGTTAATTGCGGTGGCGATAACAGAGAATCACGAATTGTATTAAGATTTTCTAAAACGGGAAGAGGATAATCAATCGGTCTTTTTTTATCAAAGGAAATTTCCTTTTTCTGATACAATTCATCACGTAAATAACGTATCTCATCAGAAAACATAGCGGCACCGATTCGATCCGCACTTGCAAAAGAGGCACATGGAATAATTTCTTTTGAAATAAGTAATTTTATTATAACATTAAAAAGATATTTTTGTGATGTTTGTTGTTGTAATCGATATATTCGCAAACCGTTCTTTTCTACATCAAATTTTACATTATCTTGAAAATTATCATAACTGAAATTTCGGCATTTGATTATATCGTGGTCAAATAACCGTATCAGCGGAATATTATCAATCGTAACACAAAATTTGCAGTTTTTAAATTGCTTCGTGGAATCTGGAGGATATCCCAATATTGTCGGTAATTGTTCCTGACAATATTTTTGATACGCTTGCACTAAATTTTTCTGTAACCGATCTCTGATGTGTTCTGGTGTAATCAGAACTTCACCATTATTTTGAAATTCCTCGAACAATACAGGATCAACTTGAAATTCGTAACTATTTCTCCAATAATCGAGAAAACCATACAATGCGTAAGCGGCGTAAGTTTTACCGGTGTTATTTTTTCCGCAAACAACCGTTAAATCGCCAAGTTCATACTCAGCACTTTCCAAGATTCCAAGATTTTTAATCGTAATTTTCATTTTGTATTTATCGTAATTTCAATGTGATATGATTTTTCGGCAAAAGGTTTCCTAATGTTGGTTTATTTGCACGAATAATTATAATTTTATTATGATAATGATTCGAGGGTTGGCGGTTTATTGGGGTCGTAATTTTTGGCGAGGTAATTGTCTGGTGCCGAACCGGTACGTTTAGGATGAGTTGGTTTTTTAGGCAACGGTTTTTCTTGAAACAAAACGAAACGTTTTTTATATTCGTCGCAATTAAATTCCAAATCATGAAATTGCCGTAACATCGAAATCATATAATCCAATAAACATTCCGACGCACGAAA
>JAIRTV010000575.1 GCA_031254675.1 Planctomycetaceae bacterium
ATCGTTAATATCTGCTGTAGAAATATAATAATAAGTGGGTGGATTCCCCCCTGTTCGTCCAGCAGCAAACCCACGAGGATTTTTGCGCGTTTCACAAACATTATAAACGGCATCTCCCCAAGAGGTGTGATAACTTATTTTTATTACATTACTTACTCCAGAAGATGGTTTACTAGATTCTGAATCAGAGGGACAGGCATACGCAGGAATTTTACCTTTCAGGGCATCAATGTTTGCATTGTATGCTGGCCAAATTCTGTCAGAAGAATATTGTACATACGACTGATAGCGAGATTCCTGTTCGATAAAAACAAGAAGTGGTATGTACATCGAAATGACTCCCCAATTACGTTCATCTTCCGAAGGTCCCATGTGTCCGCACATAACAGACGGAAAAACGCTGTTGATGTCGTGATAATTATGTAACGCAATTCCAATCTGGTGTAACTGGTTACTGCATTGCATTCTTCGGGCAGCTTCTCTCGCAGCTTGAACGGCGGGTAGCAAAAGAGCAATCAAGACGCCAATAATGGCGATAACGACAAGAAGTTCGACTAAAGTAAAGCCGAAAGGATTACCTAGCCCCCCCCCCCCTGCGTATTTTAACATTGAGCGATTCGACACTCAGGATATTGATACACAATATCGCAACAATAATAAACAGTAAAGTTGTCATAAAATTCTCCTTAAATTGTTTGAATTTGAAGATTTAGATAAACGGGAAACAAAAATTGAAACTACTTTTTGGTTTTGTATTCGGCAATATCAACGGAAAGTTTTCCGGTTTCGTTGCCGATTTGCAACATCAATGGGGTTTGGTCAGGTTCTTCCAATAACTTGGGAATGACGCGAACCGCTTCCATTTTCTTTTCTTGCTCTTTTTGCCGTGCTTCTTGTTGCGCTGGTGTGAGAGTAAGTGATTGTTCTTCCGTTAATATCGGCATTTCCACGTCAATACTTTTTGAAAGAATCACAGAATAATCACCTTCGGGCGCACCATTCCGGCTGTATTCTCCATGCCGCGTTTTGATGACCGCGGTACCGCTTGCATCCGTAATTCCTGTAATAAAAAGGCTGTTCACGGCAAATTTCGGTACCAAATTGACAACAACATCGGGGATCGGTTGACCGTTGTCGGTTACTGTTACGCGGCAATCCTTGAGCGAAGGAAAACCCGACGGCATGGAAGTTCCACAGCCAACCAAAACCAACAAACAGAAACACACACTAACCCAAAACATTTTCATTCATTTTCTCCTTTTCGTTGTTTAACTTTCACAAACAGAAAAAACACAATTCCAATAAATATAAGTGAAAATTTGTTATTGTCAAGTTTTTGCAGAAAATAAAAAGAGAAAAATTATTTTGTGAAATTTTCGTTTTTTGGAGATAAGCATCTGATTTAGAGCATATCAGGAATTGGTGCAGAATTGTGAAATTGTCAAAAAAGATTTTCAATATACTTTGAGCGGTTATCAATTTTCTTTTTTATTTTCCTTACTCCGCAAAGGACGACATTTAATATAACGTTTAATAAAATGTTGTTCCTGCGGGACAGAGTAGAGCATCAAACACTCCTCAATACTTTTGACCATTAGAAAAATAATAATTCACGAAAAATAAAAAACTATTTGTTACGTTTCAAAGTATCATTACAATTTATTAAATTTCGCCAAATACAGCCAACTACTAATTCCGAATACGCTCTAAAAAGTTCAAATTGATTTAATTTGAACTCCTATAAGGACTTAACAAAATTTAACGCCGGAATTTTGGTCTAACGGTATTTATTCGCTTGCGACACACACACAAACCACACATCCCAAAGCAACCCGACCTCTTGAACAAAAAATCAAAACGATTAAACTTGTCACTTCGGATTGAGTCAAATTCGACGAAATATCCGGTTTATTGTTGATTTGTTGTATTTTTTGACAATTTCCATTACGATAACAGAAAGGTTTTCCCATGAAAACAACACATTCTTCTTCACGACGTGATTTTTTGAAAAAGACAGCAGTATTAACCGGTGCCACAGTTACCGGATTGTCAACATTGCGTGTTCACGCAGCAGAATCGGGTCAATTGAAAATCGGGCTGCTCGGTTGCGGTGGACGCGGTTGCGGTGCGGTAGTCGACGGTTTGTCACACGATCCCAACGTTAAACTAATTGCTGTTGCGGATATTTTCAAAGACAAAGCCGAAGGTGCCGTCAAAATGCTCAAAGAAAAATTCAAAGAACGAATTGACGTCACTCCCGAACGAATTTTTACCGGATTCGATGCGTATAAATCAGTTATTCCGTTGGCGGACGTTGTTTTTCTCTGCACGCCGCAACATTTTCGCCCCATGACACTGAAAGCAGCAATCGAAGCTGGAAAACATGTTTTTTGCGAAAAACCGGTTGCTGTTGACGCAACAGGAATTCGCAGTGTTTTGGCGTCCGCAACTCTTGCGAAAGAGAAAGGATTAAATATCGTAACCGGTTTGATTAATCGTTACTCGCCGCGAGTTCGGGAAGCGGTGAAGCGGATTCAGGACGGTCAGATTGGTCAGGTAATCACCGCAAGAGCAAACCGAATGGGCGGTCCACTCTGGATGCGTCCTCGAACCGAAGGCGATTCCGAAATGGTTTATCAAATGCGGAATTGGGTCAACTTCAATTGGTTGGCAAGCGAATTTATCAACGATGTTACGATTCATCAACTTGATGTTGCGTTGTGGTGCATGGGCGACGAACGAACTCCAGTAAATGCATTCGCGCTCGGCGGTCGAATTGCTCGAACACAACCGGATGCCGGCGATATGTACGATAATATGTCGGTCGTTTATGAGTACGAAAATGGTCAACCGCTTTATGCTTTTAGTCGTCAGATTCCTGGTTGTTACAGCAATTCCTCTGCGCATATTACCGGAACAAAAGGCGGCGCCGAAATTGGCAATGTCGGTTGGGGAACAGTAAAAATTTACGGCGACAATCCTTATGATGTTCCGAAAGATCAAGGAGCAATTGCTTACTTCCACCAACACACCACTCTTTATAACGCCATTCGAAGCGGCGGCAAAGAATACGTCAACAATTTGCCTTACACTGCCAAAGCAACTATGGCGGCAATTCTTGGACGTGTTGCAGCTTATTCCGGTCAAAAAGTAACATGGGAAGACGCATTCAATTCGACGGAAGATTTTTCGTTAAAAGAATATTCGTGGGACGCAACACCACCAATCACTCCAAACGAAAAAGGAGAATATCCACTTGCAATTCCGGGAAAACGCTAATTCGTAACGATTGATTGTATTGTCATCAACCTCAGAATCTGTGGAACGCATGGAAACAATAATCCGCAGATTCTGAATATTTTCGTAGATTATTTTTTAAGAAGACGGACATTTAAAAGTAGGCAATATTTCGCCGAAATATTATATCTTGTGTTTGGGCGGTAATTGGCAAACCGGTTCGACTTTCTCAATTCAATTTTGGACAAAAATATTATGCAAGCAGAAATTATTTCAAACGGCGACGAACTTATCAGCGGGAAAATTCTTGATACAAATTCCCAATGGCTCAGTATTAAACTGGCGGATATTGGTGTTACGACGCTATATCATACAACTGTTGGTGATGATTTGGCGGCAATGGTTGATGTTCTTCGTGTTGCGTCGGAGCGTGCGGATTTGATTCTTTGGACTGGCGGTCTTGGTCCCACCGCCGACGATTTAACACGTCAGGCAATTGCCGAATCTGTTGGTGTGCCGTTGGAAAAAAATGATGATTCGATGCAGTTGATTCGGGAAATGTTTCAACGTCGCGGGCGCGAGATGCCAAAAGCGAACGAAATTCAAGCGTTTCAACCGCTTGGAGCTGCGCCGATTCGCAACCCGCACGGAACCGCCCCGGGAATTGATCTCACCGTGCAACGGAAAAAAGCAAATAAAAATGGACGACTCAATTTTTATCGTATTATGGCTTATCCCGGTGTTCCGGCGGAAATGCAGGAGATGTGGTACGACAGCGGGCAAAAGTCTATTCAGGAAATGCTCGACCAATTAACCGGTCAAAAACGAGTTGTCCGTTTTCGTACAATTCATTCGTTTGGTTTGGGCGAAAGTCAGGTTGAAGCAATGTTGCCGGATATTATCAATCGGAAACATGAACCCAAAGTCGGAATTACCGCCAATCGCGCGACAATTACCTTGCGAATTGTCGCCGAAGCCGAAACCGAAGAAGAATGCTTCAAAAAAATAGAACCAACCGCCACACTGATTTATAAAACACTTGGCGATTTGATTTTCGGCGAAGGCGATGATCGGTTGCAAGAAATTGTGTGCCGGAAATTGAATTTGTCAGGAAAAACACTTGCGGTTATCGAAGCCGGTACACGTGGATTATTAACAGAAGCGATTGCCGGTTCCAAAGAAACGCCTCACTGTCTTGCCGGAGGAATTGTTCTGCCGCCGAAACAACCAATTGATCCAGACGAAATGATTCGGCGCGGGCGGCGACTTTTCAATGTTGATTATTTACTCTTGGTTGGGGCTTATCCGGCTGGAAAACCCGACAAAAATCAAACGGAAGAAACTTTTGTCGCGGTTATTGATGCACGAAAAACAAATTCACA
>JAIRTV010000613.1 GCA_031254675.1 Planctomycetaceae bacterium
CCCAAACTTTCAAGATTCTGTTTATTGACTTGTTTGTATTTTGCATTATGTACCAGAACACACGTTTGTCCGAATTCATACTCTTGTGCGATAACGAAATAATCATGATTTCCGTCAACCGTGAAATTATAAACCGTTACACCTTCAGGAAATTCTACTCGATTTTTATCTATAGGACAAGATATTTCGCCATTCGCACCAAGGAATACATCACCGACTTTTAAATCTTTCGCTTCAACCCAGTAACCGTGTTCCGTAACGCCAAGATTTTCATGATATAAAATTGTTCCGTCTTCCGAAATAATTTCACGAGCGGCTCTGTCTAAATCAGGATTATCCGTTACTTCTTAAAATTTCTCCCAAATTCTATTATCGCATCAATAACTTTAAGTCATTTCAAATCCTGTGAACAAGCGCACCATTTCAAATCTTATAGACAAGCACAGTCATCAATATTTATTTTTTATTTTTTGTTTTTATTTTATTTATTTCAAGATTGTTTGGTAAGGAGATACGATAAAAAACAATGGTACGTCCATCTTGAGGAACGATAAAATCTAAATCAGGATCATATTTGATTTCAGCAACAATATTATCATTTCCATCTTGTGTTTTTAACGAGGGAATTTGTTCTGTTGTTATCTTGGCTTCAACATCATAATATGTTTTATTTTCGTGCGGATAACGACCTATCGCTTTAATCAATGTAAGAGGCAAACGGTTACGCTCTTCTTCAAGTGCTTTACTCGTAACTTCCCAATTACCCGGCAATTCAAGGATATACTCAGCGAATTTATATTTTAACTTATCTTGGGGAACAATAAGCGAATATTCGCTCAAACAGGAAGTTACAAAAATTGTTGTTTTTCTGTTTCGTTTGGGCGGAAAAACATGGACAGATAGTGGAACCGATACACAAACAATTTCCGATAAACCGAGCGGTAACGGTTTCGATTTGAATTTTTCGCTCAAAAATTGCAACATTGATTCTTCTGGCGTTTGCGATTCTTTGTCGGTAGAATCCTCAATCCACACCGCACCTTTTGATCGAAGGTATTCGGCGATGTCATGATAGCCTTCAATGACTGCCCATTTCAATGCATTATAATGTGTACCATGACCCAAACTATATTCTGCATTGATATCAACACCACACTCATAAAAAAATTTTACTAATGGTAAATTACCATCACTAATAACCGCTGCTGTGAGATAAGAAGCCGAATTACCATTACCTAAGTTTTTCCTATGGATATCGGCGCCAGCATCTAAAAGAAAATTGATAACTTCCAATGAATTATTATTTACTGCTGCATTTAATGGAGTCCATTTTGACTCATCTTTTCGGCAAGCATCAGGGGAAAAGCCAGCATCAAGAAACATCTTGACAGCTTTTACGTTGTTGCACTTTGCAGCCTCATGCATTATACCTTTCTCAAAAAGGTCATGGATACGGTCTTTGTGATTGACAAAGAAATCTTCTAATAAGATACAGAGACCTTGAGTAATATCAGTACTAATATCGATAACAATATCATCAAATTCTCTTCTTTTTGACTTTTCTGGTGTTGTTGGTTTACTGATAGCGTCCTCAGTCCACACAGCACCTTTTGAGCGAAGATATCCGGCAATCTCATGATGCCCATTTTTGACTGCCTGCCTCTATGCATTCATATGTGTACTACCACAAGTATATTCATCATTGATATCAACACCGCGTTCATAAAAAAATTTTACTAATGATAAATTACCGTCACGAGCTGCTATTGCGATATAAGGAGGTTTGCGAGCAATACCACAATTTTTATGATAATGGATATCGGCACCGGTATCTACAAGTAAATTGATCACTTCCAATGAATTATGAATTACTGCTGCAGTTAATGGAGGATATGTTGGACTATTTTTAGTGCAAGCATCAGGGGAAAAACCCGCATCAAGAAACATCTTGACAGCTTTCACGTTGTTACACATTGCAGCCACGTGCATAACATCTTGATCAAAAAGGTCATGGATACGATCTTTATGATTGACAAAGAAATCTTCTAATGAGGTACATTGACCTTTATGAATCTCATCAAAAATATCAGAGTAAATACGACTGTCAAATTCGTTTTCGTTCATAAATTTATTTCCTTGTGTGGAGGTGAAATTACATATAAAATTCTGATACTACTAATCCATATAGTCTTTGTCTTTTATTTGCTTTCCAATGTTCTTTAATTTATCAATGATCGCTTGTGGAACATTTTGACCATGTGCCTTTGCATGTTTTTCAGCTTCAACGAGGGCATCACGAACTTTTTTAGCATATTTATATAGAATGACCTTTATTGGGTACTTTTTCTACAATATTAGCTGAATGATTAATATTGATCTTATTTCTGTCTAATATTGCTTGTGAATCCTTGACATATTGGCTATGTTCTAGCAACCAAGCCTTACTGTGATCCGATTACATCACAATATGGTGATTGTGATATTTTGCATTATGTACCAGAATACACGTCTGTCCGAATTCATATTCTTGTGCAATAACAAAGTAGTCGTGATTTCCATCAACCGTAAAATTATAAACCGTTACAACTTCAGGAAATTCTACTCGATTCTTATTTGTAAGACAAGATATTTCGCCACCGGAAACTTTTATTTTGTTTAATCGTTTTTGTTATTTTTTTCTGTCGTTTTCCAAACGATTAACGTTTCCGTGATAGCGATTATTGAAAATATGAGGATCAAACGGGTCTTTAACCGAATCAGCTAAATCTGTTGCCAACGGTAAATCTGCTGACGGCAAGTTGGAAAACAACCTTTCGGAAATCGCAACTGAATTGCTTTGACCTGATATGTTAGAAGGATTGGAGCGTGTTGGTGTTTCTTTAGGCAATAAAAAAGTCGTTGGGATTTCCGGTTGTGTTATTTTGGGGGGTGGCGGTTCTGCAATCATTGCGTTGCGAAGTGTCGACGGCAAAAAATCGCCCTTTAACGGAAACTCATATTCATTACCGACAGACTCAGCAATATTCGTATTGTTTTTCGTATTATTCGCAGTATTGTGATTGTCGCTTTTGGAATGAACAAATTGGGAACGGTATTCGGTTGGTAATTCCTTCGACACCAACCGAACCCATTGAACAATATTATTATATTGTGCCGACTCCACACTAAACGCTGCCTTTGTTCCGCCATGATAGGCAACCGAAACCGAAAGTAATTGACTTTCCATCGGGTAATCAAAATCAATCCATTGAAGAACCGCTCCAAGGTTACGATAAGTCGTATTGCCAAACGTATGGCTAGGAATATTCAGTTTCAACTGATTCTCACTACTCGAACCATGACAATCCGACGCCGCACAACGCGACACCAAAACCGGTTGAACTTTTTTCGCAAAAGAATCAATAATCGGTTTGGGAATCCCATTCGCCCAACGTTTCATGTCGGTATTGCTGTTTGTATTGCCGATTATATTGCCGGACGCCTCCGAAAATGAAGATTGAGACAAAACCGTTTGAACTCCCGATAAACCGGTTGGCTCGGATGTTGAATCGCGTAACATTTCCAAACGGTTACGAATTACCTCGGCTAAAACGGCATTGGGCGCCGTCTGCAAT
Organism: Planctomycetaceae bacterium; assembly: GCA_031254675.1. Lineage (GTDB taxonomy): Bacteria > Planctomycetota > Planctomycetia > Pirellulales > Thermoguttaceae > WRKP01. The sequence goes on from JAIRTV010000613.1 coordinate 3,615, forward strand.
GCTCGCTGATATTCCGCAATACCTTGTGTTGTCAATTTGTTATTGAAACACCATTCCGCCAACTTGATCAAGTCGTTACAATCCCGATCATTAACCAATCCTTTCTTATAATCATAAACTTCTTCCCGTGTTGCTCCAACAAATTCGACATTGGCGGCAGGAACGGACATGGTACCAAAATTCGTTTTGAGCAAATACTGTTTGCCATCGTTTGTTGCGATTCCTTCGGTTAGAAAACCGGTACGCAATAAATAAAACCAGTTCGTGTCTGACTTGGTTGAATCCGAATGGCTTGAAACAGTTCCCGACAATTTGGTGTTGTCCTGTAATGGATAACCATTTCCAGCAGAAGGCTGAGCATAAAGCGGTAAAACAAAGACACAAATAATCAAACCAAGAAAATAATAAATGCGTCCAATCAAAAATGTTGCCAATATTTTCATTGTTTTATGTTTTACTCAAAATTCGATTGCATCATCGCACAGCTGGAAAAGTTGCCGGTTTGTGACACGGTCAAAACCGAAAATCCACGAGCGAATCATGGCGAAAAACAATTTTTCTGTCAAGAGCAATATTTTCCGATGTAAGCGTTCACGGTGATTTTCTCTATTGCGTGTTTTTTTTACGATTTGTATAATCCGGTTATGACAATTTTACTTGAAAGTGTTGAATCGAAGGTATTACGATTGGAGCGAGAAAATGGCGATACTTGGTTGGATTGGTACGGGAATTATGGGAAGTTCGATGGCGCGGCATCTTTTGGAAGCCGGTTACGCACTGAATGTGCATAACCGTACAAAAAGCAAAGCAACCGCCTTACTGAATGCCGGTGCGGTTTGGTATTCTTCGCCGAAGGAAGTTGCGGAACATTCGGATATTGTGTTTTTGATGGTTGGATTTCCGCAAGATGTTCGCGAAACGATTCTCGGTTCGCAAGGAGTTCTCGAAGGCATCAAACCAAACGGAATTATCGTTGACATGACAACAAGTTCACCGACATTGGCACGAGAAATTGAAACGGAATGTCGCAAGAAAAAAGTTATTTCGTTGGACGCTCCTGTTTCCGGCGGTGATCTTGGAGCAAAAAACGCAACATTATCTATCATGATCGGCGGCGACCAGCAAACAGCAGAATCACTTCGTCCGTTTTGGGATTTGATGGGAAAAACGGTTGTCTATCACGGAACAAGCGGCAACGGTCAGCATGCCAAAATGGTAAATCAAATATTGATTGCCGGTAATATGATTGGACTTTGCGAGGCGATTTTGTATGGTTTTCGTAGCGGGTTGGATATGGAGAAAGTGTTACAATCGGTTTCCGGCGGTGCGGCAGGAAGTTGGTCGCTGAATAACCTCGCTCCACGAATATTCAAAAAAGATTTTGCTCCCGGTTTTATGATAGAACATTTCATCAAGGATTTGGGAATTGTGCTGGAAGAATCTCGACGTATGGGTTTGATGTTGCCCGGACTCGCCCTCGCCGAACAACTCTATACCACCGCAAAATCAAAAGGATACGCCAAAAATGGAACACACGCTCTAATTCTCGCACTCACAGAATTAAAATAAATGTTTTGAAAATGTTAAAATCATTTGTAATATTGTTACTTAGCATACGCGGTTTTTGCCGTCCACCGCACTGTCGTAAGTTTTATAGACATGAATAATTTTTTGTTTATGTTACATTGTATCAATTGAGAGAATATAAATGAATACAACACTCAATCCAACCACCCGACAACGGAAATTAATTACGTTACTTTCTAGATCGCCGAAGGGGTTACCGATTGAAATTTTGGCAAAAGAACTCGGAGTCAGCACACGTACCGTTAACCGTTACTTAGCAGCACTCCACGACGATCTGCCAATTCAACAATTTGTACAAAAACACGGTCGAATCTTATGGAAACTCGACGAAAAGATTCAACATGTAGAAGAATCGTCTAAGTTCACATTTGATGAAGTTGCCGCTCTTGATTGGGGCTGCCATTTTTTGGAACCGCTTGTCAATACAGATTTTGGTGATGCCGCTCATTCCGCTTTGAAAAAAATTCGCAAACAACTCGGTCCGGCAAAAATACAACGCGCAGAACGGATGCTCGGAACGTTTCATGAAATAAAAAGAGGATGGAGTAATTACTCCAAACAATCCGGCATTCTTCGAACACTTATGAACGCTTGTGAAGATGGAATGGAAGTAAATATTTGTTATCAATCGAATTTTGCAACACAGGAAAAAAAATATTCGATTCATCCATACGAATTTGCAACTTACGAAGGTACGCTTTATCTCATCGGTTTTTCGTGTGAACGGCAGATTATTGTAACATTAAAAATAAACCGAATCACTTATGCTGATTTAACGGCAAGAAAATTTACGAAACCGAAAAGAAACGAACTTATCAAATATTACCGAAACAGTTTTGGCGTTTTCATTACAAATGAACCGGCGCAAAAAGTTCGGATTTGGATCGCGCCGGAAATGGCACAATATGTTCAGGAACATCACTGGCATGAAACACAGAAATTTAAAGTACAAAAAGATCAATCAATCATTGTCGGGTTTGAATTGGCTCCAACATGGGAATTAATCAACTGGATATTAAAGTTCGGAAAATCCGCCAAAGTTCTCAAACCACTAGCATTGCGTCAAAAAATCAAAGACGAAATCATCGAAATGCTCAAATACTATCATGTAGAAAATGATATAAAATAACCCAACTTCATTGTATTATGACCCGTCATTAGATACAATGACGAAATAATTAAAGGAACTTCTAAAAACCTAGTTTTTTACCCGAAAAATATTTGCAAGTCTTTATTTTTCAAGGACAAAATTTTTAAGAAACACGGTTTTTGGAAGTCCCCTAAATGATGTTGATATTGGAATGATAGAAGATATTATAAAAAAAACGAGTCACAGTACATAACAC
>JAIRTV010000636.1 GCA_031254675.1 Planctomycetaceae bacterium
TAATAAAACGATTGATAATAGTGTCAGTTTCGATTCTTCGTCCCGCAAGGCGTGCTTGCGGCAACATGATGAATAACCAGCAGCAAAACGTAACTGCCGAACATTTGGTACAATATTCATTTTTGGAATCATTTGATCGGCGGTTGCCAATGCCTCTCCTTAATTGCAGTTTCCCGAAAATAGGAAATTTTGTCGCATAATGAAACGCAACGTTTAAAACGATTGAATCAGTTATAGCGACAAGCCAGTTCGGTCAAAACGATTATGACGATAAAATGATTGAAAATTTTTCGTTATCAACTTGACGTGCCATTTTATCACGATTATCATACCATAATTGATTTTAATTTGTTAAGAATTTCCGGCTTTTTCACCAATTCGGATTGTCCCGAAATTAAAAAGCAAATGGAGAAATTTATTTGACTTTTTCCGCAAAAGAGGAAAAAATTATTAAAGTCGGAATAAAATTTATGAACACACGGTTTGTTATTGCGTAAAAAATTAAACCCGTTAATCCTAACCACCATTCAAAGAAAGAGAGTCCCCCCATGATAAATAAAATTTTGAATCAGACTTTTTGGCTGACAACCATTTTTATTGTTTCAATGACGGTTGCAGTTTATGCTGCGGTTCCGTGTTGTACGACAATTGTTCCCGACAATAGTGTTTCCGGCAACAACCTGACTTACCGGTTGGAATATTCAACAGTAACAGAACCGGTTGAGATGAAAGGTTACAAAAAAGTTGCCGAAACCCATTATATTGAGGAAAACGTAACAACCTATCAAACCGTATGGGAAACCCAACAACGGGAACGGCGTTACACGGTTGCTCGAAGTGTACCGGAAACTTCCATGAAAGAACGCCGCTATACGGTCAATCGTCCGGTCGAAGAAACCGAATACCGCGATACAAGTTATTATGTTACACGGTTGGTTCCGGAAACAGCCGAACGCGAAGAACGTTATCTTGTCTCAAAACAAGTCTATGAAACACAGGAACGGGAAATTCTTGAAACACGACGTATTCCCGTACAAGAAACAACCATACAAGAACGTGCCTACACCGTCAATCGTCCAGTAACAAATTATGTGGAACAAACAGTAGATCGTGGCGGTTATGTCGATTCAATGCAGGTCAAACCAGGTAAAACATACACTCGTCTCGCCTGGCATCGTGCAGAATATTACGATCCGGCAACAGGAACAACACGTTGGCGTTTGCCCGGATTTTACTGGACGGAAATGGAAGGTTCGCCGCGATATGAAGTCAACAAAGTGTATCAGCCGAATTACATAACACAAACAGTTCCCGTAACCACAATGGTACAAGAACAACGGATGGAACAAGTTCCCGTAACGCAAACAACGTTTCAAGAGGAACAAATTGTCCGAACGGAACAAGTTCAAGTTCCAAAAACAATTCAAGAAGAAGTTGTGCGTAAAATTCCAGTAACAACTCATAAACAGGTTGTCGAAAAAGTCGAACAAAAAACTCCCGTTACTGTTCGACGCATGATTACGGAAGAACGTGTCGAAAATATTCCCGTCACTACCTATAAAACCGTAACAGAAGAACGTGTTGAACCTTATGAAGTTAAGGTTGCTAAAATTGTTCCGATAACACGAACTGTTCGTAAACCGGTAACACAGGAAAAATGGGTGCCTTACACTTATACAATTGAACGTAAACGAACCGTGGTCAACCGAATTCCGATTGATCCGGTTGTTACGACATTTTCGCCCAGTACCGAACGTCCCGTAACCGCACCGCCGGAAGAACGGAATCAGCCTAAAAATGATTCAACAAACGATCCGGCAGAAAATGTCCCAACTATCAACAAACTATAAGAAATTGCTAAAAATAATATAACCGCTACAAAGTAGTCCGTGAAATTTTTCTGATTGTTTTGGAGGTTGGAGTATTTTTAGAGTATTAAAGAAAAATAAAAAACATCTTTTTTTATTTTTTTCAAATATTTTTCCGATAAACTGGAAACAGTGTCTTGTTTTTGACGCAAACTTTTTAAATGACTTTATTTATTGATCAAAGGCATGGCAATGATGTTTGTGTTTTTGGGCAAGTTTGCGTCGAATCAACACACAATCCATTTTGAATGTTTTCTGTCTGTTTAGAACAATATTATTTTGAAATTCGGACTCACAAATTAAATTTAGGTTTTTTGGAGGAAAGATGAGCGGACATTGTTTTTTGACAACTCTATCTTTCGTGCTTTTTTCTTGTTGCCATATTATTTCGTTGTTTGGTCATACCGAATTTAAGGTAAACCGTTCGGAAAGTCTTTATGGTAAAGGAGTTCATGTTTTTTTTGACAAAGATTATGCCGGTGCGGTTGGGTTATTAACGCAAGTGGAGCAACTCGGAAGTGAAGACCCAAGACCTTATTATTTCCTTGCGCTGGCTCATTTTCGGCTGAAACACAATGACAAAGCCGATGATTATTTCAAAAAAGCGGCTCAATTCGAGTGGGAAGGACAATCGGTACGGGATTACAATGTTTCTGAAGCACTTCGCCGGATTCAAGGCAATGAACGGTTGCATGTCGAGCGTTATCGTAACCAAGCCAAATTGGATTGGCAACGTACTGAAAAACGAAAACGCGATATTTTGTATGCCAATGACAAAGCCGCCGAAAAAAGGATTTTGGCTGAGATGTCCAAACATCCGGTTGCGGTCGTTCCGTTTGGTGCTCAATCAATTGATCCTTTGGGAACGGGCAAGAAAATTGAAGTTCCCATCTCGGATCGTTTAGATTCCGAACCGAAAAAAGATTTACCGGAAACAAATCAAACCGTTCCGTCGGAGAACATCGAAGACAAAAAATCTGATGATAAAAAATCGGTTAGTGTGCCCAAAGAACAAGAAGAAGATGATCCTTTTGGCGATTCAAACGATCAGAGCAACAAAACAGAAAACGAAAAAAATGAGACAAATAAAACGATGACCTCTTCTGAAAATTCGGACGACAACAATAACAGCAACAATAAAGAAGATGAAAATAAGAAAGAAGAATCGGAAGACGATGATCCGTTTAAATAATCTTGTATTGAATTTATTTTTTTCTTTATATTTTACGGTTCTGCTCTTTTTTGTTTTTTGCTTTTTGAGCGGTTGTTCTGGGCAAGGCGAAAGATTGTTGGATGGTCGGTTGCATGTGGCGGTTTCGGTGGAGCCGCATGCATTTTTATTGGAGCGGATTGGTGGTGAACGGTTACGAATTGAAGTGCTTGTTCCAACCGGCAAAGAACCGGAACATTATCAGGCGACTCCTGATAAAATAGCGGCGTTGTCTCGGACGAAAATTTTGTTTCGTACGGGAATGCCGTTTGAAGAAGTGTTGATTCCCAAGCTGAAATCGATTAACAGTGGTTTGAAGGTTGTTGATCTTCGTAGCGGAATTGCTCTTCGTTCTCTTGAGCTTCACGATCATGATTCGGCAACAGTGAATCATGTTCATGACGAATCTGATCCTCATATTTGGTTTGCTCCGACTATTTTGAAAGCGGAGATACGAACTATTTTGGAAACACTTTTGGTAACAGATCCGGCGGGAGCGATTCAATATCGAAACAATGCCGACCAATTTCTTGAAGAGATTGAGGAGTTGCGAAGAGATTTGGTGGAGCGTCTTGTTCCGTTTCGGGGCAAGACGGTGTTTGTTTTCCATCCTTCTTACGGATATTTTTGCGACGAATTTGGATTGCGGCAACGTGCGATTGAATTTGAGGGGAAATCTCCGAAGCCGCAACAACTTACTGAATTGCTGAATGAAATCCGTGGTGGTGATACGATTCCGGTTATTTTTGTGCAGCCGGAATTTAATCAGGCGCCGACACAGGCAATTACCGAAACGACCGGTACGAAAATTGTTATTCATTCGTGTTTGGAACGCAATGTGTTGCAAAGTATGCGAGGTTTTGCGGAAGAAATTGTTCGGAGTGTGCCGTAACCGCAAAGAATTGTGTTTCGCAATTTGATTATTTATTCTTCATTCGGTTTCTTCCGAGACATGATTCTGTATTTTTTCGGGTTGTTCAATGTCTAAGATTTGCAATGATTTTGGGCAAAATAGTTTACGTCCGCGATCGTTGATGTCAACGATTACTTTCTGAACTAAAATTTCTTGACTGACGACACGTCCTTCGCCTTCGTCGGTGTTAACGCGACAGCCGATGGGGGGTAATTCTTTTTGTGTTTCGATATAATGATCGTACTCGTAACGAAGACAACATTTCAAACGTCCGCAACGTCCTGAAATTTTTGTGGGATCGAGGGTTGCTTTTTGTAGTTTTGCCATTTTCATGGACACTGGAGGCATTTCGGTTAGATACCAGTTACAGCAAACTTCTTTACCGCAATCGCCAAAATCGGCTAAAAGTTTTGTTTCGTCCCGAACTCCGATTTGTCGCATTTCGATTCGGGTTTGAAACTCTGACGCGAGAACTTTGACCAATTCCCGAAAATCGACTCGACCGTCTGCGACGTAATACACAATAATACGTTCTCCGCCAAAAATATGTTCTACGCGAACTAAATCCATAACGATATTCATTTTACGAATAATATTCCGGCATCGAATAAATTCTTCTTTTTCTCCTGTTAGTAGTCGTCGATATTCGATTTCGTCGGCTTCGGTCATGGGGCGAATCACACGTTCTTCGATCCATTCGCCTTTAATTCTGGCGAGTGATTCTGGAGTTGCCTGACAAAGGACGGTTCCTGATTCCTGCCCGCGTATTGTCCGAACAATAACACGTTGACCGTGCTGAAACATGGAGTGGTCGGAATAAGCAAAAACACCCAAAATACGCATGGCGCCATAACGTACAATATATTTAATGACATTTGTATTCGCATTCATAGTTACTTCACTTTCATGGATGATTTCATTTCGGATCATTTCGTGTTGATATGAAACGTGGCGAAAATGGTTGAATTATTGTGAAAACTTTACGAAATAATTATTACTTTTATAAATCTAATAATAAAACGAATGTATGTCAATCGGTAATATTAGACCTTTTCTCTAACTTACTAGGGCGAAACATGGCGTCTGAAAGAGTTTTCGGGCATGTCCGAACAATCTTTTGGCAAAACATCACCTACTTTGAAACGGCTGGGGTATTACCGAAAGATTTTGGGGCGTGTTTTGGGGTTGATTTGGAATATTGTTGATTTTCTATTTGAGAGGGTTATAATGTAGAAACCAATTGTGTGTTCTAAAGATTGTGAAATGTGTTAATAAGTATTGATTTTCCGGTTGTTTCGTCTATCTTGCAGAAGGTATTGTTTTGAAAACTGAAGAAAATACACTCCTTTCCGCTAAT
>JAIRTV010000128.1 GCA_031254675.1 Planctomycetaceae bacterium
TTTTAGTTTTCAAAATCAAGCCGAATCGTTTTTGGTCAATCTGATTTTGTTTGTTTCATCCATTTTTAACAATTTGATGCGTTTTTTTGCGAATCGCTCAGCAAATGTCAATTTAGGAAAGGGGGGGGGGGGTAGGCAAGGTTTTACACTTGTCGAACTGTTGGTCGTGATTGCGATTATTGGCGTATTGATTGCGTTGCTCCTTCCCGCAGTCCAAGCAGCAAGAGAAGCAGCAAGGAGAATGCAATGTGCGAATAACATTAAACAATGGGGGCTTGCAGTTCATAATTATCACGCCGCCTACGATGCACTTCCTCGTTCGCAAGATCAATACGGTTTCTCGGCACAAGTACGTGTACTCCGTTACATAGAACAAGGCAGTTTTGCCGATGAGATTCGGGAGACAAATTTATGGGGAGGAGGCAGCGCACCAGCAGAGGTACATTATCCTGTTATGGAATTTCTCGCTCCGATTTTGCGATGTCCCAGCGAATCGGAGTCACGAGTTGTTCACAACACTTATCCTGCAGTTTATGACGCTTATGGAACCAACTATATGTTTTGTTATGGAACGGGAACAGGACTTTGGTACACACAAGAAAACGGTTCAGATGGACCTTTTCGGACGCGAACAAGTAATGCCGTTGGATACTTTGTTCCAGTATCAGCGCCAGGTGGAGGAATGACATCAGCTAAAACTCCACAGGCTGCTTCCGGCTCAGATGGATTTACCTCGTTTGCAACAATTACAGATGGGACGAGTAATACATTGCTTGCTTCTGAAGCATTGTTAGGAAAAGCAATGGATCCGTTACCGGATTCAACAAAGGAATGGAGACGGGGAGCATTTATGTGCGAAGGTTTGGGAAATGCAGATATAGATGTTAAAACGCAGACGGCTTCGAAAACAAGCCTAATGGGGCATCGTGGTTTTCCGTGGATGTCAGGACGTTGCTATGCATCCGGTTTTACTACGTACTACACCCCCAATCCTCCATCGGCTGGTTGTTGGATACGCGGCGACTCCAATTATTATTTTGCAACGAGCGACCATTCCGGTGGCGTCAATACAGGATTATGTGACGGTAGCGGCAAATTCGTTTCCAATACGGTAAGTTTAGAAATATGGCGTGCAATATCCACAGTGGACGGTAGCGAGAGCCTGAGTCCACCGTAAGAAATAAAAAATTCACTGAAATATTACAATTATTTTTATCCTCGTTCCAAGAGATGATTCCCACAAGCATTCATGATTTTCCGGTTTGTGAAGCGTAAGCGAGGGGTATCACGCTTCAATAACGTAAGTTTTTGAGGTGTTCGCTTACGCTGCACCAACCGGTGTGATGCTTGGGAAATATGATTCGTTTTTTGTATCGCCCTACAAAAAACGAAATGGCAATGAACTCAATATTGTCCGTTATTTACAAATCACCTAACAAAAAAACACAACCAATCACACACTCTTCCTTAACCTCAAACCACCCATCTTACAAACTATTTAAAACAATGAATCGACAACAACTACCCCCAGAATCCAATTGGACGGTTGAAACAGTTAATCTGACCAAAATTTACCAAACCGGACGTACCGGAGTAAACGCTTTAACCGATGTTTCCATCCATGTGAAAGGCGGCGAATTTTTAACGATCATGGGAACATCCGGTTCCGGCAAAAGTACCTTGCTTCATCTTCTGGCAGGACTCACCGATCCCACCGCCGGCACCGTGCGAATCAACGGAATCAATATCGCCGAATTAACCGACACCGCTCGAACAAAATTCCGCTGTCGAAATATCGGCATGATTTTTCAAGCGTTCAATTTGATTCCAACCTTGACCGCCGAAGAAAATATCAAACTTCCCTCGTTGATCGAAGGTCGAAAAGTTGTCGCTTCGGAACTCGAAGAACTCATGAAAACGTTGGAGATTTGGGAGCGGCGCAAACATCGACCCGATTCGTTGAGCGGAGGAGAACAACAACGTGTGGCAATTGGTCGGGCATTGCTAATGGATCCGGCAGTTATTCTCGCCGACGAACCAACCGGAAATCTCGATTCCGTTAACAGTGAAAATTTTTGCAAATTACTCCGCGAACTGTGTGATAAAAGTCAACGGACAATCGTGTTGGTAACGCACGAAAAACAAGTTGCCGATTTCGGCGATCGAACCATTCGCCTAAAAGACGGAAAAATCGTAGAAAGTTGATCGCGGAAAACGAAACAGTAAGAAAAAATGGAGTCAACATAGAACCTTAACCGATAAATGACTATAATGTACTCTCTACATGGTTATCGGTGAATTTTTATTTTCAACAATGTCCCATTTTTCAATGGTTAAACAATGATGAAAAACTCCGTTTTTGCTGCACTTATTTGTTTTTCCCTTTTGGTTTTGACCTTTGAAATAGCAAGAGGTGACGAGGTTTCCGCTCAACCAAGATTAGCCCCTGGAACGCTTACTGTTATTCCGCCGGATATTGATTATGCCTCCGCTTATAATCGGGCAGATATGGTTGAAGTGCTTGCGACTTTGCCGGAAGTTCCACAGGAATTGACCGACGATGTGCGTTTTAACAAAGAAATCTGGGCAAAAGAAATCCGCTATCAACGGGATATCTGGTGTCTCCAATTTGCGTTCAAACCGTTGCGAATTATCTATGTCGATATTCCAAACAAAGAAGGTTCTTTCGACAAAAAAGCAGTTTGGTATCTCGTGTACAACGTGAAAAATGTCGGCACAGCACAATTAGAGAAAATCACAAAAGAACAAACCATCACAACCGAAGACAACGAAAGAACATTAACAAAAACCGAATTCGAAAACACAAATTCCGGTGGTTCTATCACTTCCACCGTCGAAACAAAACTCGAAACGCCGATTTTCCGTGATACGGTTGCCGTTTCGGAAGTTGCTGGTACTTCCGTGCCGCAAACACATGACGCCGAACTCGTACTCCGCAATACACCCGGAACATTCGAACCCCAACCGGCAAAAGAGGAACCAATTCAATTTGTCCCGCTCTTCCTGTTGGCAACAGACAGCCTCGTGCGGGAAACGATTGCCAACAATCACGAAGAAACCGGTCGGGTCGAAACGCAAACCGAAACAATTGCCGTTTCTTATATTGATCAGATTATTCCGCTGGCTCTTCCGGCAATCATGAAACGTGAAGGCATGAAAGCAGTTCCCGAAACAACCGTCAGTATTACTCGTAAACCAATCGCGTCCGGCAACGATCTTTGGGGAGTTGCACTTTGGACGGATATTGATCCCAAAATTCATCGTTTTTCCATTTACGTTAGCGGTTTAACCAACGCCTATCAGTGGGAAGACAAAGGAACAAATTCCGGTAAACCCGGCGAAGGACGGATAATGAAGCGAAAAATTCTCAAAATAAACTGGTGGCGAATCGGCGATCAATACAACCTCAACAATTCACAAATTCAATACGGCTATCCAGGGGAGATTGACTTTGAATGGCTTTTCCTGTAAAATCTCCAATTCTTGAAAACGGTGACAGAATCGTTTGTTACAAGCCGTTTTGTCCAGGTCAAACAAATCACAAAATGAGGTGTCATTATGGCGCATAAAAAAGGTCAAGGTTCGAGTCGCAACGGTCGGGATTCTAATGGTCAACGACGTGGCGTTAAAAAGTTCAGCGGCGAAATTGTCAAAGCGGGCAATATTATTGTTCGCCAAGTCGGAACGAAATTTCATCCGGGTAAGGGCGTCGGAATGGGTAACGATTATACTCTTTTTGCGTTGACGGATGGAAGTGTTCAGTTTGATCGCGGAGGTCGTCGGGTTAGCGTGATTAGCTAATGTGATTTAGTTCATTTCCGCATGATCAGTTCTTTTGGTCTTGCCGTGCCAAAAATTGCAACGTTCCTGAATATTGCCATACCATGAAATCTTATCGAGAAATTTTGACGCTGAACATTTCGAAACGAATGGAATTTGTCAATATCACGCCGCAAGTAGTTGCTGCGGTGAACAAAAGCGGTATTCAGGAAGGTCTTGTGCTGGTGAACGCGATGCATATTACTGCGTCGGTTTTTATCAACGACGATGAATCGGGATTGCATCAAGATTACAAAAATTGGCTCGAACAACTCGCCCCGTTCGATCCTTCGCCAACCCGCTA
>JAIRTV010000251.1 GCA_031254675.1 Planctomycetaceae bacterium
ACTACTCGAATAACGGTCTGTAGAATACCGCCATTTAGATAATATTGTAATTCAACCGGCGTATCAATACGAACTTTAACTCGAAATTCCGTCTCACTAAAAAGATTGGCTTTAACTTCGCGTTCCGCCTTGACGGTAATTTCGCTACCCGGTACAAAATCCTTGCCAATCTCTGGAATAGTAAATTCTTCGTCACCCACCAAGTTGAGCGATTGCCATGTCGCTCCGTGAACAAATTCCAGCGGCAACACTCCCATCCCCACAAGATTTCCACGGTGAATCCGTTCAAAACCCGCCGCAATCACCGCCTTCACCCCAAGCAACGCCGTCCCCTTGGCTGCCCAGTCCCGACTACTGCCAGTACCATATTCCGCCCCCGCCAACACTATTAACGGCGTTGACGTTTCGCGATATTTCTCCGCCGCATCGTAAATCGGTAACACTTGACCACTCGGAAAATGTTTCGTCATACCGCCTTCAGTCCCCGGTACCAACAAATTCCGAATCCGAATATTAGCAAATGTCCCACGTGTCATGATCCGGTCATTACCACGCCGAGAACCATAACTGTTAAACGCCACCGCCGAAACTCCCGCCGTAATTAAAAATTTTCCCGCCGGAGAATCCGGTTTGATCGAACCCGCCGGCGAAATATGATCCGTCGTCACAGAATCACCCAACACCACCAAACAACGCGCACGCTCAATCGCCGGAATTTTCGCCGGAGGTTCAAGCACCATGTCCAACAAAAACGGCGGCTCCTGAATGTACGTACTCGCAGAATCCCATCGGAAAAGTTTTGACGATTCCGTCGGAATCGCGTTCCAAGCTTTGTTGGAATCAAAAACATTCCGATAACGATTGCGATAAATCTCAGGATCAACCGACAATCGTAACACCTCCGCAATCTCCTCTTCCGTCGGCAGAATATCACGCAAAAAAACCGGAATTCCATTCGGGTCTTTGCCAAGCGGTTCTGTGGTTAAATCGCAATCAATGTGTCCCGCCAAAGCATAAGCCACCACCAGCGGCGGACTTGCCAGATAATTCGCCTTCACAAACGGATTGATTCTTCCTTCAAAATTCCGATTGCCGCTCAGAATTGCCGCCGCAACAAGGTTATTCTCAACAACCGCCTTTTCCACCTGAGGCGGCAAAGAACCACTGTTCCCAATACAAGTCATACAACCATAGCCAACAATATGGAAACCAAGCGTCTTCAATGGTTCATCCAATCCCGCCTTAATAAGATAATCCGCAACAACACGCGAACCCGGCGCAAGACTCGTCTTCACAAAACGCGGAACTCGAAGCCCTTTTTCCACTGCTTTTTTAGCAAGCAAACCGGCAGCAATCATCAAATGAGGATTACTCGTGTTCGTACAACTCGTAATCGACGCAATCACAATCATTCCATGACGAACAGGAATATTGATGGTCGAATGATCTTTATTTGTTGGGTCTTCATGGATCGGATAAACAACCAAACCCGTCTGTTTCACTTCAGAAGCAGAAAGACCAAAACCACGATCTTTGACTGGTGTTGTTAAAGTGTTCGCAAAATTTTCTTTTATTGCGGAAAGTGAAACACGGTCTTGTGGTCGTTTTGGACCGGCTAAACTCGGTTGAACAGTTGAAAGGTCAAGCGTGAGAATTTTAGAGTAGTTCGGCAACGGTTGATCCGGCGAATGGAACAGTTGTTGTTCTCGACAATACGTTTCGACAATTTCCACTTGCAACGGTTCACGTCCGGTTTCACGAAGAAACCGCAACGTCTGATCATCAACAGGAAAGAATCCCATTGTTGCGCCGTATTCTGGAACCATGTTTGCCAGAACAGCGCGGTCGGTTACGGGCATTGCCGATGCGCCGGAACCGAAATATTCAACAAATTTACCAACAACTCCTTCTTTTCGCAGGATTTCCGTTATTGTCAGGACAAGATCGGTTGCGGTAACACCGGATTGGAGGACACCGGTCAGCTCAAATCCCACCACTTGTGGAGCGAGCATATAATACGGTTGACCAAGCATAACCGCTTCCGCTTCGATACCGCCAACTCCCCAGCCCAAAACACCAAGCCCGTTAATCATCACCGTATGCGAATCAGTCCCAAGAACAGAATCAGGATACAACAAACCATCCGAAGCATGATTGGAATGATGCGTGGCACATTGATTTGTTGCCGGATGTACCACATCGGCGAGAAATTCGAGATTAACCTGATGAATAATTCCAACAGAAGGCGGTATGACACGAAAATTATCGAGCGACTGCTTTGCCCAACGCAGTAAGGCATAACGTTCGGAGTTGCGGTGAAATTCGAGGTCAACATTTTTCGCCAACGCATCACGGCAACCATAAAAATCAGTTTGAATGGAGTGATCAATTACCAGATCGACCGGAATCAACGGATTAATTTTATCGGGATTGCCGCCAAGTCGTTTCATTGCGGAACGCATCGCGGCAAGATCAACCACCGCCGGAACTCCGGTAAAATCTTGAAGCAATACTCTTGCCGGTTTGAAAGGAATTTCGATCTTTGCCATTCCTTCTGGCGTCCAACCGGCAAGATTTTGAACATCTTGTTCTGTAATCTGAAAACCATCGCAATTCCGCAACACTGATTCCAGTAAGACACGAATTGAAAAAGGAATTGCCGAAAGTTCAAGACCAAGCGACGATAACGCATAATAACCAAATTGTTTACCGCCGATAGTGAGTGTTCTGTAAGAGTTCATAAGGGTTTGGGTTGAGTAATGAAGTGATAGCGGCGTAACTTAAATTTGGAGTGCAACTTCCAGAGAATCACCACGCCAACAAATAATTAAGGAATTTTGTAATAGATCAATAGAATTTCCATACGGCATTATTATTTTAATGGGTTCATTGTTGATGTCAAGAAATCAAAAGCTAAACAACTTTCCGCCAAAAGGTTGCCAATCAGCCTTTCAATATCGCCAATTGTAGAACTACAATTTATCTCTTTTTCGCCGAGAATTTGTTTTACGAAATCACCGTGTAATTATTTTGTGGTTTTTCTTTCTCTATCTTTCTATTCTGTGAGTTTTGCGATGTTCTGCGTCTTTTGCATCGAAATGGAACATTGAATTGAATCTTGAATTAAACGCAGAGAATTAAACACAGAATGCGCAAAAGACGTAAAACTCACAATCTATAAATGAAAAAACTACTAAATAGTTACAAATAAAAAATCCCCTTTCCATATTAGCAATGGAAAGGGGAATGATTTACGAAATCGCGTTGAAAAATCGACCAAACAGTAATCGAATTTTTCCTTTCACACCGAGGACGACGGGAATCGAACCCGCAACCACCGGAATCGACAGTCCGGTACTCTACCTACTAATAACCATTTTAATCGGCAGAATTTGACGTAAAATACCATATAATCGGAACTTAGACAAGACTTATTTTATTGTAAAATTAGATAAAACAAACCGATATTGACGGTGTTATTTTGCTTCGGCTCGTTTGACTTTTTTGAGATTTTCTTCCTTTTGTCGGTTGATTTGTTCTAGCCGCTCTTGTTTGGACTCGATAATCTGATCCACTCTTTCTTCTATCTCCTTCACTGACGTGGCAACCACCAATTCG
>JAIRTV010000358.1 GCA_031254675.1 Planctomycetaceae bacterium
TATTCAACAACCCTCCGAAGTATGACGCAAGGACAAGGAACATTTTCAATGGAATTTCTAAAATACAAAAAAGTTCCAAACTCCATTCAGGAAATAATCGTCAAAGAACGAAAAGAACAACGAAAATAATTGATAATTGATCGCCGACACGAAACATGGCAAGCGAAGCGTCGTTGTCGCCTAAAGAATTTCTTCTTTCTGCGGAATCCCGATGATGTTGTTTTGTAAGAAAAATTAGGTGAAAATAAGGTTCGATATTCATCCTAAACACGGTGAAAAAGTGAAACGAGATAACCAGCGGCAGCAACCAGAACAATTGTCGGACCGGAAGAAAGGTTGAAATAGACACTGGCAAAAAGACCAAGCCATGTAACGATCCAACCAAACAGAACCGCAAGAAGACAAATCGGAAAAAGCCGTTGAGCGAATCGACACGCCGTCGCCGCCGGAAGTGTTAGCATGGCAATCACCAACACAATACCAACTATCCGAACCAACAGAACCACCGTCAACGCCGTTAAAATCAGTAACAGTTGGAAATAAAACATGGTCGAAATTCCGCGAAGCCGCGAAAATTCCTCGTCAAAACAAACCGCTTCAAGACGTTGGAAAAAGATAAGAACAACACAAAGTACAATAATACTAAGTGAAGAAACTAAAAGAACATCCGTCGTCGTAATCAACAAAATGTTCCCAAAAAGATAATTGGAAATGTTGACGTTTCCCGGAGTTAAGTCGAGCAACAATAAACCCAACGCCATTCCCATCGCCCAGATTGCACCAATTATTGTATCTTCGCGTTCTTTGGCGCGATTTTGAATTAATCCGATCAATATAGCGCAAAATATTGCGACGAAAACAGAAACTCCCATTGGCGGAAACAACGAAGCAACAGTTGCTCCGACGCCAATAGTTAAAAGATATTGCCCGTAAAGCCCGATTCCAATACCGCCAAAAGCACAATGAGCAATCGCTCCGGCAAGATAACCGATTCGGCGAACAACAACAAAAGTACCAATCAAACCAAACGGAATAGCCGCAATCGCTCCAATCAGGAACGCCCGTTGCATAAACGGAGATTGAAGTGTTTCAAATAGACGTAACATTGCTTCGATGTTTGTTCCAAATAAAATATTTGTAAGTGTTATCAAATGATAGGAGTTTTGGGCAATAAAAAATAATAGAGCGTTGCAAAATAGTATTTTATAATTTGTTACGTCATTATATTCTTTGTTAGCATTATCTCGTTCGTAAATTCAAGCCTGGTTTGTGTCAACAATTCCAGCACCTATTTTATCACCTTATCAATATCGGAGACAAGTACCCGCAACTTTTTAACAATAATGTCCAACATTGACCGAGTGATTGTTAAATTATTGGGGTAAAATTTCGGGTTATTATTGTTCAAGTGAATCATCTAGAGGGACGTGAAAATTCTTGGGCGAAAGACAGTTTACCGCATTTACCTAAATTAACAACCAGCCCGTGAACGTTACGAAAGATGTTCTACAAACAATCTGCGGATTATCTTTGTTGGTTCATTTCACTGAAATAGTAACCATTATTACAAACCGTTACTACAAAAACCACGTCTGAATCGTTTCCCAAAGGTAATTCGTTACCGTTCAAAGTACAAGCAATATCCGTTCAGAACAGAAATACATACTCAAATTTTACAAAATCACGAAATAGTTACTTTTCTTTTAAAGAACCTCTTGACATTTTGGCGAAAATTACTAGAATCGTAAAAATATTTTCTAAGGCGGAAAATAAGTGTTCGATTTCGATGGCTTAATCCGAACAATAAATAAAAGGCGATTCTATCGAAATACGATGTCCTGTTTGCGAGTTTCAGTAAACATAAACAAAGTAGAGTAACACGAAACCAACGAGTTGACCGCTCTGAAGAATAAAAATGAAGCACACAAGGAGGGGGCGAACCGGGTTCGACCGGGCAAGTGAAATTTAAGTTGCGTGTCGTGGTTGGTCAGCAGGCCACGTTAAAAGCCGACTACTAAATTCAAATGCCGAACCTAAATTGGCATTGGCTGCTTAAGAAAAAGCAACCCCGAATTTATGCTGTCGCCGAAACGGTATAACATTCGGACGTTATTTCGGATCGTTTCCACTCAAGTCGATTACAGCGGGAATTAAAAAAGTTGTCGAATCGTTTGAGAAAGACCGTTGCCGATAAGGGCTCGATCAAACTAAACAACAAAAAATCGGATACACACGTAGAAGCTTATTTGGAGCTGTTTCGGGACGCGGGTTCAATTCCCGCCGCCTCCAATTTAATAATTAACAACCGACACTGATCACCAACATTGACGAATAACCAAACAGGCAACATCGTATTCTCCTCACATTTTAAAATTCTGTTCTTGTTCAAAGTAAATATTTCCTAAAATCGCCCTGAAAAGATGCACGCTGAAATATCGTCATTATTTTATTCCCTGATCGTTACTGTTTTTATGGGATGTTCGTATTTTGTATTTGTTACGTATGGTGTTGTTCTACACTAATGTTGATTACAATTGCGGGCGGTTTTGTTAAAATATTTATTGAAATGCAATTGAATTTTGAAGTGCGATGAACATTGTTAGTTGCTAATAATACATAAAGGACGATACCTCCTTCTTTTTGGTATCTTGGGGTTCTTCTTTTTGCCGTCAAAGGGAAGATTCCGACTGTTTTTTGATCCTGGCGGCAGAAAGTTGACTGCGATGAAGATTTACGTTGGTAACCTCGCTTACCGGACTACAGAGGACGATCTCCGTCAGGAATTCGAACAATACGGTGATGTTAGCCAGGTCGATATTATTACCGATCGGGAGACAAATCGTTCGAAAGGCTTCGGTTTCGTCGAAATGTTGGACAATGATCAGGCAAACGCCGCAATTCAAGCTCTTGACGGGCGAACTGTTGGCGACCGAACCTTGAAAGTGAATGAAGCTCGTCCCAAAGCCCCACGTCCCAGCGGCGGTGGTTTTGGCGGTGGTGGCGGACGTTCGCGTGGAGACCGTGAGCGACGATACTAAACTTATTGGTTTCGTTTCACGATTTCAAAACAAAGCGGAATACGAAAGTATTCCGCTTTTTCTATTTTTTTGTACCGAAATATCAACTTGGCGCGGCAACCGTTACTATGTTAAGGTTTCACGTTCGTGATAGTGGGTGTGCAGTAATTCGTGAGATTTATGCGAATTGGGTTCGCCGAGAAATTCTTTGTAAATTTGCTCGATTTCGGGGTTGGCGTGGGACACTCGCAATTTTTCGTCGTCGTCAATTGTGTACAAACCTTGTGTACGTAATTGAATCTTTTGAATATCCGTACCGTAAGGTTGACCGCCGCCGCCAACACAACCACCCGGACAAGTCATGACCTCAACAAAGTGAAGGTCTGTTTTCTCACCGGAATTGATTTTATCGAGCAATCGTTTGGCGTTGCCAAGACCATTTACCACCGCAACACCAACATTCAAACCGTTGATTTCGACGTGGGCTTCTTTAATTCCGTCCAAACCTCGAACCGCTTCGACTTTTAAATCGCTTAATTCGTTACCGGTTAGAAAATGATACGCCGAACGAATTGCTGCTTCCATCACGCCGCCCGTAACACCAAAAATTTTACCGGCGGAACTGCGTATTCCGAATGGCGAATCGGCTGCTTCCGGTTGCAAACTTTGGAGGTCAAGATCAAACCGGCGAATCATTTGAGCCAATTCTCGTGTTGTCAAAACCGCGTCAACATCTTGATAACCACTACGTCCCATTTCTGGACGACTTGCCTCAAACTTTTTCGCCGTACAAGGCATCACCGAAACACTGAAAATCTTCTTCGGATCAAGATTATTTTTTTCCGCATAAAATGTTTTGATGACCGCACCGAGCATTGCCTGCGGACTTTTACAACTTGACAGATTCGGAATATTTTGCGGATAAAACGTTTCGACATATTTAATCCAACCAGGCGAACAACTTGTAAACATTGGCAACACGCCGCCGGTTTTCACGCGGTTCACCAATTCTGTTGCTTCTTCCATGATGGTTAAATCGGCGCTGAAACTTGTATCGAAAACGCGGTCAAATCCCATTTGTCGCAATGCCGCGTGCATAATTCCCATGACATCGTTTCCGGTGGCAAAACCGAACTCTTCGCCAAGCGCGATGGAAACTGACGGAGCGTGTTGAATTACGACGTGCAAATTCGGGTCGCGCAACGCTGAAATAATCCGTTTGATATGTGATTTCCCGACTAGCGCACCGGTTGGGCATGCGGTGACGCATTGACCGCAATTTACGCAACTTGAAACGTTTAAGCCTTCGTCGAATGCGGTGCCGATGGTTGTTTTGGAACCGCGATTGATAAAGTCAATACACGCAACTCCTTGAATTTCTTCGCAAACGCGGACACATTTTCCGCATTTGATACATTTTTCGGGGTCGCGTACAATGGATTCGCCGGAAAAATCGCGGGCGTAATTATCTTTCTGTCCGACGAACCGCCGTCGACGAATTCCGAATGATTCGGCGAGTTGTTGGAGTTGACAATTTCCGTTGCGTTCGCAGAACAGGCAATCGTCGGGGTGATCGGCGAGAAGCAATTCGATAATTGTACGTCGTGCTTCGACGGCGCGATCGGAATGAGTTTTGACTTTCATTCCGGCAGTAACAGGAAACGCGCAACTTGGTACGAGACTGCGTTGTCCTTCGACTTCGACAACGCAAATCCGACAGGCTCCGCTAGGCGGTAATCCGTCGTAATTGCAGAGAGTTGGAACATGAATTCCGACGCGTCGTAATGTTTTCAGTAATGTTTCACCCGGTACGGCATTAACCGGACGACCATTGACTTCAATTTGAACGGTGTTGGTTGGTGTTGACATGGACGTTTGAGGGTTAAAGTGAAATTTCGGAACACGGATTCGTCAAGTAAAATAACCGCTAGAGCAACAATTTGATTCACTTTATCCGGTTCTTTGAGCAACGGAAAACTTTTCAGT
>JAIRTV010000499.1 GCA_031254675.1 Planctomycetaceae bacterium
TCCAATATTTGTATTACGAGTTGAGACAATGATTATTGTTTTTCTGTAATCCAATCGGTGTGGAAAGGACCTTCGCCGATTTTGTCGGTTCTGAGATAGGTGTGCGCTCCAAAGTAATCGCGTTGTGCTTGTAACAGGTTTGCCGGAAGTACCGCCGAACGGTACGAATCATAATACGACAACGCCGTAGAAAACGCCGGAACCGGAATCCCCAGTTCGATTGCCGTCTTCACCACATGACGCCACGCCTCTTGAGCTCCTTCAACCACTTCTTTGAAATACGGCGCCAACAACAAATTTTCGAGACGCGGATCAGCATCAAACGCTTCTTTAATACGTTCAAGAAATACCGCACGAATAATACACCCGCCACGCCAAAGCATTGCAATCGGTCCATATTGCAATTGCCAATCATAATCCCGACCTGCCGCTTGCATTTGAACATAACCTTGAGCATACGAACAAATTTTCGAAGCATAAAGCGCTTTGCGAATTTGTTCAACGAACATTGTTTTATCGCCTTTGTAGGTTCCGCCGGGACCGTTCAAAATTTTCGACGCACGAACTCGTGCTTCTTTCATTGCGGAAATACATCGTGCGTACACCGCTTCCGTAACAAGACTGCTCGGCGCACCAACATCCAACGCCAATTGACTCATCCATTTGCCGGTTCCCTTTGCTCCGGCAGTATCAAGAATCAAATCAACAAGATATTTTCCTGTTTCTTTATCTTTAACCGTAAAAATATCTTTGGTAATATCAATCAGATAACTGTCGAGTTCGCCTTTGTTCCATTCGGCAAATGTTGCGTAAATTTCTTCGTTGGAAAAATTGAGTGCGTTTTTGAGCATCCAATAGGCTTCGCAAATCAATTGCATGTCGCCATACTCAATTCCGTTGTGAACCATTTTGACGTAATGACCGGCGCCACGCGAACCGACCCATTCGCAACAAGGAATATCTTTTTTCGGTCCTACTTTTGCGGAAATCGATTGAAAAATATCTTTCACCAAAACCCATGCTTTTTCTGAACCGCCGGGCATCATACTTGGACCTTTTCGTGCGCCTTCTTCTCCGCCGGAAACGCCAGTACCAATGTACAAAAATCCCTTGCTCTCAACAAATTTTGTGCGTCGTTCTGTGTCACGAAAATGTGTGTTACCGCCGTCAATGATCACATCGCCGGGTTCGAGCAATGTTAGTAGTTCGGCGATAACGGCGTCGATTGCCGCCACATTCGGATACAACGCCACTTCAGGAGCCGGTACCGCGTCCTTCGACTGAATCATCAACATGACTTTTCGAGGACGTTTTAATTTTGAAACGAGTTCTTTAAGTGAGTGAGTTCCGACCAGACAATCGCCTTTCGCTTTGCATTCCGGTTGGCTGATAAACTCATCAACTTTTGAAACTGTACGGTTAAACACCGCTACACGATAACCATGATCCGCCATGTTGAGAACCAAATTCTGCCCCATCACCGCAAGACCCATCAAACCGATGTCATAATTTTCACTCATTTTTGTGTAAAATTGGTTAAGTGGTTAATTAACTCATTGTAACAAATCAAACTGTAAACAGAAAACTTTACAAAGTTTCCTAACTTTACCATATTATTAAGAACATTCAATCACCCATCTCTGTAATATTTTCAGTAATATTTGCGGCTGCAACGATTTATTTTGACGTTGCAATGACGGCAAAAACTTTTGTTGGACTTTCGTGTTCGAAACTATTTAAAAACGATTAAAAACCATGCGAAAAAAGCCAGTCATAAATTAGTTGGTTTCCGTAAGTTCGAGTCCAAACATCATGCCCGCCGCCTTCGTAAACGGTGAAAATAATATTTTTCCCGCCTACTTTACGAATGGCGTTGACAATATTTTGTGACAAAGAGACAGGAATGGCTCCATCTTTGTTGCCGTGAAAGTTCCAGATAGGAATGTCAACTAGTTTTTCTGCCCATTCCGGTTTGGCGCCACCGCAGATAGGCAATGCGGCAGCAAAGCGTTTTGGTGATTCGTTCAAACACATCCAAGTACCGAATCCTCCCATACTAAGCCCCGTCACATAAATTCGACGTTTGTTGATTTTATAATTTTGTTCAATGTGATCGAGCAAAAGCATCAATTGCTGAGGCGACCACGCAAAATCATGTTTACATTGCGGAGAGACGGCAACACAGGGAAATGTCTTATTAAATTCCGGTTTATCGAGTAATTTCGGCGGACCGTGAACTTTAACTTTGTTGATTTCTTCCGGCGTATTTCCACGTTCTCCGGCTCCGTGAAGGAATAACAAAAGTGGAGATCCTTTTGATTTTGCTTGTGTTTTGTAATCATGCGGTAGATAAATCCAATACCGTACGATTTCTGTTTTGGTTTGATCCAATGGGCGTGGTTCACCGATGAGAGTGATATCGCCTTTTGAGTAATTCCAAACACTGGTACTTGCCGGAAGTTCCACACTCTGAACAACCTGAATTCCCGGTAACGGTTTTTCGGGATTACCGTTAATTTCTTCCGCATGCAAAAAAGACAACATAAGACAAAAAATCAAACAAACAACAAAAACAAAAAATCGAAACATGTTTTATCCTTACTGATGGAGATGTTGATTTCATAATAACCAATTTGATTAACGATACCGCCTTTTTCATAAATTGTCAAGCCAAAGTAATAGACCTTTTTTCTGACCTTTCCCTAAGACGGGAATATTTTACTTTGATGCTTATTTTTGAGATTGCCTACATTGTGGGTGATGTTATTACAAAGGTGGGTGATGTTTCGCCGAAGGGTTTTCACCCACCATCACGTCGGCGATAGCCGACCAGACCCTGTTTTCGGATGGCAATCAGATTTCAAACCGTTTGGCAATACAAATTGCCAGCCGAACACAGAGGCAGTGATGTTTCGGCGAAACATCACCCACCAAATAGACATCGGCAAAAGCCGATTAGCCCCTGTTTTCGGATGGCAAATTTGTATTGCCAAGCTGTTTGGAATCCAATTGCCAGCCGAACACAGGGGCAGAATTGCCTTGCGGCAATGCAACCGTGGATGAAAATCCTTCGGCGAAAGGTTGCCCACCTTATACCTTCATTTGCATGGGAAAATAGTTCAATTGTATCCGAGACATTACTTTTGACGAAATATTTCACCATTTGAAGCAAATGAATCATCATTGAAGTCATCAACAACCCAAATATATTTATC
>JAIRTV010000512.1 GCA_031254675.1 Planctomycetaceae bacterium
TTCGAGCAAAGGCAGAAAACGACAGTGCCGAAGAATAGTTCGAAGTCGGCGATAGCCGACTGGCCCTTGTGGTCGGCTGTCGCCAATGTCTATTTGGTGGGCGACCTTTCGCCGAAAGGTCGCGTCGGCGCTAGCCGACTTGCCCCTGTTCGACTGGCAATTTGTGTTGCTTACCGTTTGGTAACGCCCTTTTTTTCCGTTCGGAGGGACAAAAATCAGAAAAAGGTACGCACTTTAAGGCAAGGAGTACGCACTTTAAGACAAGGAGTACGCACTTTAAGGCAAGAAGTACGCACTTTAAGGCAAGGAGTACGCACTTTAAGGCAAGGAGTACGCACTTTAAGGCAAGAAGTACGCACTTTAAGGCAAGAAGTACGCACTTTAAGACAAGAAGTACGCACTTTAAGACAAAAGGTACGCACTTTAAGATAAAAAGTACGCACTTTAAGACAAAAGGTACGCACAAAAAAAAGAAAAAGGTTCTAAATTAGTCGGGCGATGTTCCGTTGAACCATGGAGTTGGTGGTTGCCGACTAGCTGGCAATCAGATTCCAAACAACTCGGCAACACAAATTACCAGCTCAACACAGGGTCAGAATTGCCTTGCGGCAATGTGATGTTTCGGCGAAACATCACCCACCTTTGAGGCAACATCACCCACCTTTTTAGGAACATCACCTACCTTTGAGGTGGGCGACCTTTCGGCGAAAGGTCGCCCACCAAATAGACATTGGCGATAGCCGACTTCGAACTATTCTTCGGCACTGTCGTTTTCTGCCTTTGCTCGAAGGTCTGTCTCGTTGGAAATGTTCTGAGCCACCGTCTCCGCATCCCAGATTCGGGCGGTTTTGTCCAAACTTCCCGTCATTACTTTCTTGCCGTCAGGGGAAAAACAAACGGAAATCACATAATTAGTATGCCCCTCAAGTTTGAGTAATTCTTTCCCCGTTCCTGCATCCCAGATTCGGATGATCTTGTCAAAACCTCCCGTCATTGCTTTTTTGCCGTCAGGGGAAAAACAAACGGAAATCACAGGTTTAGTATGCTCCTCAAGTTTGAGTAATTCTTTCCCTGTTCCTGCATCCCAGATTCGAACGATCTCGTCACCTCCCGTCATTACCTTCTTGTCGTCAGGGGAAAAACAAACGGAAGATATACCCCAAGTATGTCCCTCAAGTTTGAGCAATTCTTTCCCCGCTTCTGCATCCCAGATTCGGGCGGTCTCGTCCCAACTTCCTGTCATTACCTTCTTGCCATCTGGGGAAAAACAAACGGAAACCACACTGTTAGTATGCCCCTCAAGTTTGAGTAATTCTTTCCCCGTTCCCGCATCCCAGATTCGAGCGGTTTTGTCATAACTTCCTGTCATTATTTTCTTGCCGTCTGGGGAAAAACAAACGGAAGCCACACTGCTGGTATGCCCCTGAAGTCTGAGTAATTCTTTCCCCGTTCCTGCATCCCAGATTCGAGCGGTTTTGTCATAATTTCCTGTCATTGCCTTCTTGCCATCTGGGGAAAAACAAACGGAAAGCATAAAACTAGTATGCCCCTCAAGTTTGAGTAATTCTTTGCCCGTTCTTGCATCCCAGATTCGGGCGGTATCACCACTCCCCGTCATTACTTTCTTGCCGTCTGGAGAAAAACAAACGGAAGCCACGTTTGCCAGATGTTTGAGGACAATCGGTTCTGTTGCCGAAACGGCTGTTTTGAAAACAGCGATTTCAAAAATAGCCGCAAAAATAAAAAACAACACGATAATTTTTGCGAAAATATGTTTCACCATTGTCATGTTCCTTTCATAAAAAAGGTTATTAAAATTTTTTGAAAAGTTAGTAATAGATCAGTGGAATTTTCGTTAAAAGAGAACCTCCAGTGGGCAATCTTTCGCCGAAGGATTTTCCGTCAGCGATAGCCGACTTAACTCTGTGTTGAGCTGGCAATTGGATTCCTAACCGTTATTGTTGATCGACGGAAATTGATTTTCGTAAAAAAATTCGGGCTAATCGTGCTTCTTCATAATCCAGTTTGCCTTCCGACGCTTCAACCGCCGGTTTCAGAAACAATGTTTCCCCGCTCGCCCGAAACCATTGCCTGATCTGAGCCAATCGCTCCGGTACAAAAAACAAATCAACCGAAATTTCCATTCCCGATTCACTCAACTTTTCCAAATGACTAATAATTGTTCCACGTGTCAATTGCCGCTCCGTAACAATTTCATCAATCGTTTTGCCTTGATGAAGTAAACGGTATGTCTCAAGAAATGTGGACGATTGAGAAGAACGAAGCGGAGAGGATAACTCCGGCAATTTCGACAAAGAAGACGATTGAGGCAAGGAAGGCAACGGAGATTTTACGGACGTTTTAGGGGAAGACGGCAATTGTTGACGATTTCGCCACGTATTCGTTTCATCGGGATTTTGTTCGCAAAATTCATTGATCACTTCGAGAAACTGTTGCCCATAAGCCGCAAACTTATGCTGACCCACACCATGAATCTGTCGAAGCTCTTCCGTATTGCGTGGAAAATATCGCGACATCTCATGGAGCGTCCGATCCGAAAAAACAATATAAGGCGGAACATTTTCCGTTCGCGCAAATTCGGTACGGAGTTCGCGGAGTTTGGCAAAAAGATGTTCCGAAAACGGTTGTACCTCATAACTCGGAATTTTTATACTAGCGGTTTGTTGACCTTTGGTTTTATTCGGATAATATTCCAAAGATTTTCGCATCATAAATGTTTTCCGACAACGCAAAATCGACCACGCCTCATCTGTCAATTTCAAAATCGGACGCAACGGCTCTTCAATCGAAATAATTTTTTGCGCAATTAACGCATCAATAACGGTTCGCCAATAATGTTTCGGTTTATCCTTGCCCACTCCGTAAGTCGGCAACCGTTCATGTCGGAATTGCCGGATTTTTTCGGTGTTGGCACCGGTCAGAATATCAACAAGATGAATCGCTCCAAACGATTCGTTGGTACGATAAATTGCCGAAAGAACTTTTTGCGCCGGAATTGTCGCCTCTTCTTGCTGCTGAAAATCAACACAAATATCACAACCGTTACAGTTTTGCTCCGAAAATGTTTCACCAAAATATTGCAACAACGCAACCCGTCGGCAATCATTTTGTTCCGCAAAACGAATCATTTGACGAAGTTGACCTTTGGCAATATTGCGAGCGTATTCTTCTTCGATTTCGTCCACAAATCGTAAATGTTGCGCAATATCTTGACGCCCAAAAAATAAAAGACATTCCGCCGGCTCTCCATCACGTCCGGCACGTCCCGTTTCTTGATAATATCCCTCAATATTTTTCGGCAAATCCGCATGAACCACAAAACGAACATTCGATTTATCAATACCCATCCCAAACGCAATTGTCGCCACAATAATTGGGCATTCGTCCTTGCTAAACGCTTCCTGAACCGCATGACGATCCGCATCAGACATTCCGGCATGATAAGGTTGTACGGAAAAACCATAAGATTGAAGCATTTCGGCGGTGGCTTCCACTTTCTTGCGGCTGTTGCGATAAATAATACCGGATTCGCCCTGATGTCGAGCTAAAAATGTCCGAAGTTGAGCGTCGAGTTCCTGCTTCATCGTAACACGGTAAAACAAATTCGGACGATTAAACGACGCACGTGTCAAATGGGGATTCCGCAACCCCAACCGCACAATAATATCGTCCGCAACTTGCGGTGTTGCGGTTGCCGTAAACGCCGTAACAGGAACATCAGGAAATTCACGCACAATTTTCGACAACGCCAAATAATCAGGACGGAAATCATGACCCCATTCCGAAATACAATGCGCTTCGTCAATCGCAAAAAATGCAACCTTCAAGGTTTTTAATCGTTCAATAAAATATTCCGAATTGAACCGCTCCGGCGAAATGTAAAGTAATTCCAACCGGTTCTGGCGAAGAGCAACTCCAACCGCGTTTCTTTCATCAGCGGAAATAGTACTGTTCAATGTTCCGGCACGCAAACCATTGATTCGTGCCGCGTCCACTTGATCTTTCATCAAAGAAATCAACGGCGAAACCACAACACAAACTCCCTCCATCAATCGCGCCGGCAATTGATAACAAAGCGATTTACCACCACCGGTCGGCATAACCGCAAACACATCTCGCCCTTGAAAAATCGCCCGAACAATCTCCTCCTGATGCGGACGAAATGAATGAAAACCAAATATTGATGAAAGTGTCGAATAAATTTGTTCGGAATTATAATTTTGCACAGAAAGCATTGATGATCTTTAACAACGTTAACAAAAAGTCAAAACGGAACATTCTCAATAAAAAACGTAATACATCAATAACATTTTCGTTAGACAACGAACATTTATTGGGCATTCTATTTTTCAAACCAATTCTTTGCAACAAGAAATGCTTCCTGCAATTTCGAAGGGTCAGTTCCGCCGGATTGCGCCATATCAGGACGACCACCACCGCCCTTACCGCCAATAATGGGAGTTACCGTTTTAAGCCAGTCTTCCGCACTAAATCCTTTCGTTACAAGATCACGGCTCAAACCGGCAATAAGAGTTACTTTTCCATTTTGTACCAAAGAAAACAACACCGCAACAGATTCTGTTTTTTGCTTGATCTGATCAATCAATTGTCGCAAAAAATTGAGATTGCTTTCCGGTATTTCTCGCAGAATCACTTTCACACCGTTCCGAATTTCGGCTCCGGCGATCAATTCATCGGCGGAAATTTTACCGCTTACAGTTGCGGATTGAAATTGCTTCTGTAACTTTTTGAGTTGTCCGGTCAATAGTTCAATTTTCGCCGGAATTTCTTCTGCCGGAATTTTCAATGTTGCCGCCGTTTGTTGCAGAATTGCGGAATCGGCTAACATTTTCTCCATTGCCTTTTTCCCCGTCAACGCCGTAATACGTCGCGTTCCCGCTGAAACACTTTCTTCGGCGATAATTTTGAAACATCCGACTTGACTCGAATTTGTTAAATGAGTTCCGCCGCAAAGTTCTTTGCTCTCGCCCATTTGAACCACACGAACTTGATCGGGATATTTTTCGCCAAAAAGCATCATGGCGCCGGTTTTTCGTGCTTCTTCAATTGGCATTTCACGGCAAATCACTTCTGTTGCCGCCAAAATTAACAGGTTGACTTCTTCTTCGATTTTGAACAAAATTTTCCGATCAACCGCTTGATGATTCGTAAAATCGAAACGCAAGACATCGTTATCGACTTTTGAACCTTGTTGTTCTGCATGACTTCCGAGTTGCCGACGCAACACGTAATGCAACAGATGTGTTGCCGAATGCGCTCGGGCAATTGCTTGTCGGTTTTCTTTGTCCACTTTGGCAAAAAGTTTATTGCCGCGTTGGATTGTTCCTTCGCGAAGATGTCCGATATGCACAATCAGCTCTCCGTCAATTTGCGTCGAAACAACTTCAAACCGAACCCCATCTCCAAGCAACCAACCTTGATCACCAACCTGTCCGCCTTTTTCACCGTAAAATGTTGTACTGTCGAGAATGATTTGAATGGGAGTGGAATCGTTGACGGCGTTTTCTTGTTCCACTAATTTTCCGTCGGCAAGAATCGCAACCACTGTCGAAGATTTCAGTTCTAATTGTTCGTAACCCCAAAATTCGGAACGATGTTGAGTTTTTTTAATTCCTTCGAGCGGGTCGTTTTTGAATAATAAATTCTTTTCGCCGCTGCCGGAGAGTTCGCCGTGGTGTTCCATTTCCCGTTTGAATCCGTTCCAGTCGAACAGGAATTGATGTTCCGCCGCCATCGTTTCAAATAATTCCGGCGGGAAACCGAATGTTTGATACATGTCGAAAATTTCAACTCCGGTAACTTGTTTCCGTTTCTTTTTCTTCATTTCGTTGAAAATCCGTTCGATTTTTTCGAGACCGGAATCAACAGTTCCGATGAAGTGTTCTTCTTCCGACTCAATAACTTTGGCAACACGTTCTGTTGTTTCGGAAAGTTCAGGATAGGGCAATTTCATGAGTTCCGCTACTTTCGGCACGAGCAGATACAAAAACGTTCCGGTGCAACCGAGTTGCCGTCCATCCAGAACCGCACGCCGTAATAACCGCCGAATCACATATTTTTCCTCTTTGTTCCCAGGGTAAACATTTTCGTGAACCGCAAAAGTACAAGCCCGAATGTGATCGGCGATACGCCGCAAACGTCGTCCATGATCGTTGAGCGGGTCGTAGTGACATTTCAGAATTTCCGCTGCTGCTTCGACAAGCGGGCGCAAAATATCAATATGATAATTCGTATCAACTCCTTGCAACACCGCGGCGCAACGTTCCAATCCCATACCGGTATCAATATTTTTGCTTGGCAAGGGTCGTAAATTGTTGGGCGGATTGCCGACGCGGTTGAACTGCGTAAACACAAGATTCCAGATTTCAACGGTACCAAGAGGAGTTTCGTAATAAATTTCGCTGCAAGGACCGCAAACACCATCGGGACCTTGTGATGGAGCGGAGGCAGGCCAAAAGTTTTCGTTTTCTTCGAGATATTGAAGTTTTTCGGGCGGCAATTTAATTTCGTCGAGCCAAATTTTGGCGGCTTCGTGATCTTCTTTATAGACGGTGGCGGACAATTTTTCCGGTTCGATACCGAGCCAATTTTTATCGGTTAAAAATTCCCAAGCCCAGAGAATTGCTTCGCGTTTGAAATAGTCGCCAAAGCTGAAATTGCCGAGCATTTCGAAAAACGTGTGGTGATAGGCGGTTCGTCCGACGTTATCGATATCGCCGGTTCTGAGACATTTCTGGCAAGTGGTGGCGCGTGTAAATTCGAGTTTGCATCGACCGAGAAAATGATCTTTGAACTGGTTCATTCCTGCAGGCGTGAACAACACGGACGGGTCCCAACGCGGAACCAAAACATCACTGGCTTTGCGGACACAACCTTTAGTTTCGAAAAACGACAAATATTTTTCACGAAGTTCGTTTGTTTGCATTTTGTTTTGGTGAAATCACCTTGAAATTAAGAGTTAGGAACAGCAACAATCAATAAACTGTTACCGGCGAATATTTCCGACAACAATTTAAAACATTAACATTAATAATGTTGAACATGTCAAAGAGAAGTTATTTTTTTTTCTTTTGGTGGCATGTGAACATTCAGTATTTGGTAGATTCTGTTTCTTGACAGATTGAATTTCTTGGCAATAGCGATTACGCTTACGCCGGCTTGGCGTAATTCCAAGATTTGGTTTAGACGATCTGCTGCAGAAATGGTTGGTTTTTTGATTTTGGGTTTTGGTCTTGGTCTTTTGTATTTTGGTGTAAACTTTTCTTGTCTTAATTTGTAGGTGGTTATTTTGGGTTGGTCGATTGCTTTTGATTTCCGTTGTTTGCTGGCTCGCATATTCCGAAGGCTGCGATAATCGGGAATTGGTGTTTCGGCGACTTTGTTGTAGTTGTCGATAATCTCTTTTACGCGATTTTCGGAAATATCATACATGAGGGACAGTTCAAGAAATGTTTTTCCGGCAAGTCGTTTTTTGATAATGGCGGCGTTGCGTTTTTCTTTGGTTTTTTGTACTTTGACTCGTTTATCCAACGCATGCAAATCGCTACTTACTGTAATAGCACTAATCTGCAATTTAATCGCTATTTTATTACACGAAAATCCTCTGCGATACAATGCTAACACTCGTTTGCGGCGAGTTTCTATTTTCTTTTGACGGATATTGCTTGGTTTTGATTTTTTTCTGGTTTTCTTTTTCATCAAAAAAGACTCCTCACATGAAATGACTAAGGGAATAAGTTTTCACAACTCGTGTTTTTACAACAGCAAAATTAAATCATTAGATTGGTTTGTTGTCAATACGGAATTATTGCCGTGATATTTTGAATAGACCTTTTCTCCAACCATTTCCTAAGACAGGAGGTAACCTTTCTTTTCAGGTGGGTAACCTCTTGATGAAACATTGCCCACCTCGTTTACCGAAATTAACACACCGCCCCGCGAACATTGGAGGGATTTTTACTTGATTTTCTTCGATTTAAATGTACACTGATTATGTGAATAAAAATGATAGATGCTGATATAATAAAATTTTCGATCTTTGACAATTAGATTAGGAAACATGTTTTGTAGCGATAAAAGGGATTTTGTTGTCCCATTAAAATCGTTATAATATGAAAAACGTTGCG
>JAIRTV010000539.1 GCA_031254675.1 Planctomycetaceae bacterium
CAGTGTTGGATTCACTTTTTGATCGGGCATGTGTTTGTAACACTTTGGCAGAATTTGAACAAGACCTTGTAAATCATTAAGATGATTTTGGTATGGTCAAATGTTACAATATAATATTACAATAACGGACAATATCAAATCCGGTTTTAACCGATAAACTTTTTTTTACAGAAATAACAATGAAACCAAACAAAAAAAAGAAATTCGATATTGGATTATTTTTGATTGAAAATGTTGAAAAAATAATCTTGATTCTTGTGATTCCGTTGGCAATTTATATTGCTTATCTTGGAACGCAATATGAACCGTTGACGTGGCAGCCGGATGCCTTGGTAACAGCTGCCGATAATGCCAATAATACGATCAAGACCAGTGAACGTAAAGCGGTTGATGAAGGAGTTTCTATTATAACTTATGATGTGAAAGCGACTTGGATCAAAGCCAAAATTCGGTCGGATTATTATCGAACGGAAACACAGTGGTTGCCGTCGCTTTTTCCAGAGAAAAACAAACGCGGTGCAGTGAATGTTTTTACGGTTAAAGATTTGAAGGCTCAGGCGGGACTTGGTGCGGTATCAGTTAATTCGTCGTCTCCATTGTTGGCGGCGCAGGCAAACGAGAGCGGAAGTACAGGCAATACCTCTACTAGTTCTCGTGTCGGTGAACGTTGGGCGATTGTAACAGGTTTGATTCCTATTAAGGAACAACTTAATCTTTATGTTGATAAATTTTCGTCTAGTGTTTTGCCGGATGCGTCGCGTGATATGCCAATGTATATTCTGTACGATGTTGAACGTGCGGAAATTGTGCCTGGTAAAAATTCGGATGAGTTGGAATGGCAACGCTTGGATTTTCTCTCGGAATTTTTGCAAAAACGTTCTTTATGGAGTGGCAATGCGGTTGATCCTGTTGATCCGACATTTTTTGCGCCGCAGGTTCCCGGTAAATTTCCGATGGCTTATCCGCTTCCTCCCGTTACGAAAAAATTTAGTGAAGAAGTTGCTCATCCGCCGTTTATTCCGATGCTTACCGATTCTCAGATGGAGGAGTTGAAACAGACCGAAAAAATCAGAGAACAGTTGCGCAAAACGATGTTTGATATTAAACCGGAAGACATTTTGGATAATCCGTTTGGTGGTTCCGAAAACCGAATAGGAACAACAGGTTCCGGTAACATGGACGGGAGTACGATACAGGGTCGGAATCGTCGAACACGGCGAGGAACACAAGAACCGGAAGAGGAAGAAATTAAACCGATTCAGGTTGATAGTTATCTTTTCCGATTTCTGGATTTCAAAGTTGAACCGGGAAAGACTTATCGTTACCGTGTTCGGCTTTATCTGGCGAATCCGAATTACAGGTTAGCCCCCAACTATCTGGAAGATGAAACATTGTCGAAAGAGCCATATCTTGTTACAGAATTTAGTGCGTCGTCCAATATGGTTACGATTCCGTTGGAGTCCCGCGTCTTGACGACCAATGTTTTTGCTGCAGATGCGAGACAACCTTGGATGGAACCGGCAACAAGTATTATGGCGGTTCATTTTGATTTAGCTGATGGTTCCGAATGGTATGTTGAAAAAGAACGTGTTTATCGCGGTTCAACAATTAATTACAAAAATCAAAGTGTAACAAATCCTTCGTTGGAAAAACAAAATGTTGTCTCTGATATGGAAAGCGGAAGTACACCGCCTGCGCGATCAACACCGCCACGCCGTCCAACAACTCCTCCATCAAGACCGGGAGCCAGAACAACCGAACCAAAAACAACCGGAAAACAACTTGATATTGTTTCGGAAGTTTGTGTTCTTGACATGAAAGGCGGCGAAGGATTGTACAAAATTCCGACTGCGGCGCAAAAAGCTCCTGATTTGAGATCGCCGGGGCGAGTAATGGTTTTGGAGCCGAGCGGTAATATGATTATTCGAACAGTCAACACCGATCTCGTTGAAGCGGAAACTATTAAAAATCCAACTGCCGCTAATAATTTGGGTTCGGGCGGAATGGGTTATATGGGAAGCGATATGGAAAATTAGCAAATCGTTGCCATAATTCCACCATCGATTATTTGTTTCGTTACGATATTAGAAAGAAAAGACAACGAGGCAGGATTTTTGTCCTGATGACCATTGATAGAGTTACTTGAAATTCTGATTATTTCTATTGTTCAGGGGATCGGCGAATTTTTGCCGATCAGTTCTTCGGGGCATCTGGCGGTGACCGAACATTTGTTTCAACGGTTCGGTCAACCGTTGACCGGAAGTGAAACAGATTTTATTAAGCTAGAAATATTGTTACATCTCGGAACATTGGTTGCTGTTCTGATTGTTTTCCGACAACGTATTATTGATTTATTGAAAAAAGATTTTCGGTTAATTCCGCTTTTGATTATTGGTACACTTCCGGCGGTTGTTGTTGGTCTTCTGGTAAAAAAATTTGCTCCTTGGATTGAAACGAATTTGTACATTATTTCAATCTGTTTTGCGGTAACAGGAATTCTTCTGATTCGGTCACGGAACACTGACGGTGAAAAAACTTGTTCGACAATGACTTGGTTTGATGCGTTGGTGATCGGGACAATGCAGGCGATTGCAATTTTACCCGGTCTTTCGCGTTCCGGTTCGACGATTGTTGCCGGTTTGTTTCGTAAATTGCGGCGTGATGAAGCGGCGGTATTTTCGTTTCTTTTGGCAATTCCGGTTATTGGCGGCGGCGGGATTCTTGAACTCAAAGGATTGCTCAAATCAAACGCAGAATCCAATTCGCTTGCAGTACATTTATTATTGATTGGAATGTTGGTTAGTTGTGTGGTTGGCATTGTTTCGTTGGTTTGGTTGCTGGACTGGTTAAAGAAAGGTCAACTCTGGTATTTTGCGGTTTGGCTTTTTATTATGTGTCCGTTGACGTTGGCATTGGCAATTTTTCCATTACAAAAAACATTGCCGGAAAAACCGAACACGCCATCAATTTTGTCGGCGGAACATAATCTCCCAACCCGATCACAAGAAAATCAATTATCAGTACAAAAATCGACTTCGATTCCGTCGTCTGAAATTTTGTCCCAAAATAATGTTGTAACACAACAAACCGATTCACTGACAGCCGCCATTGAAAATGCAACAGAATCGGGTCGCGAAAACATGAGTCAGGAAGACGCGCAACGCGAATATGAAGCAATTCTTGCGGAGGAAGCGGCAAAAGAACAAGCCGCAATTGCTGAAGAACAAAAACGGATTCCATTGGTTGACGAGCCGGACAAATTGATTCCGTTGGATCCGAAAGATCGGATTTGGATTACGCCGGATGGTCGAAGTGTGATTATTCTTGGACGTGTTGTGTTACGCGAAGGATTTTTGGAACTTTTAGCCTGTCGTATTGGAACGAAAGAGCATGAATCGATTATTTCTGTTCGTGTTAAACCGTTTTTGATTCACGCGGCACTTCTTGCGGTTGGAGCGGAAGCGGGCAAACCGGTTCAGCAAACACCGCAGTTTGTACCGCCAAGCGGTGATGAAATTGAAATTATTGTACGTTGGAATGATCAGGATGGTCATCGTAAAGAAGTTTTCGCACAAGAATGGGTTTGGGATGCCGGAAATAGTAAGGAAGATTCCAAAAAAGCCATGTCAACACATTGGGTTTTTACCGGAAGCATGCAATACAAAGATGAATCGGGAGCGAATCATTATATTGCCGACGAAAGTGGCGAACTATTTGGACTTTCTAATTTTGTCGGAGCGATTCTTGATGTTCCGATTAAAAGCAGTGCGGACAATGCGGAATTACTTTTTGCGTGTTTTACGGAACGCATTCCCGAACACGGAACACCGTTGACGCTCATTCTGACTCCGGTAAAAAATAAAACACGCGAATAAATCCAAACGTACTTGTTTCGCCAATTCTTGTTTTTTTAAGTGCGGAATTTTTAGAAACAAAATTACCGTCAACATTTGAAATAATCATGAATTATCTTAACATACTATTCGATTTGGATGGAACATTGACCGATCCCTACGAAGGAATAACAAATTCCGTAAAATATGCACTCGAAAAATTCCATATCGCCGAAGCAAATAACGAAAAATTAAAATCATTTATTGGACCGCCATTGGAACAATCATTTATGGAATATTATGGTTTCGATAAAAAGACTGCCCAAAAAGCAATCAAATATTATCGAGAATATTTTGAAGAAAAAGGAATGTATCAAAATTTATTGTATGAAGGAATCGAAAATGTATTAGAAAAATTAAACGTCCAAAAGAAAAATTGCTTTATCGCAACTTCAAAACCAAAAATTTTCGCATCGAAAATAGTTCAATATTTACAAATCGAAAAATATTTCAACTATATTGCCGGAAGCAATCTCAATGGAACTTTTATCGAAAAAGAAGATATTATAAAATCTGTTTTGGAAAAATATAAATTAAAAAACGACACAACAATCATGGTCGGCGATAGAAAATTCGACATTATCGGAGCAAATAAAAATAAAATAAACAGTATTGGCGTCTTGTATGGTTACGGAACAAAGGAAGAA
This sequence comes from Planctomycetaceae bacterium, assembly GCA_031254675.1. Taxonomy (GTDB): domain Bacteria; phylum Planctomycetota; class Planctomycetia; order Pirellulales; family Thermoguttaceae; genus WRKP01. The sequence goes on from JAIRTV010000539.1 coordinate 4,541, forward strand.
TTGGCAACAGAAAAACCAACTTATTTTTGCAATCATGTCAATGAATTATTGCAACTACTGTAAAAACAATTCGCTATGTTCTGCAAATATCCTAATTTCTAAATTTCTAACGGGATAAAAAACATGACGGCATCGTTGAACGATTTTTCTTGTTTTTCGGTTAATTGACCTTGACTTGTTCGTGTTGATTTGCGACAATTCTACAACTTCATTTTTGACCGGTTACGACAGAATTTGCGTCAAAATGTTAAAACTGTTAATAGTGTTTGTCAAGATTACTTTTTTAAGGAGTATTGCCATGAGAAAATGGTTTGTTGTTTTGGGAACGGTTATCTTGTTTTGTATTCCGATGTTGGTGGCAGCGCAGATTTCCGACGAGGAAAAAGCGGATGGTTTTGTTTCGATGTTCAATGGGCAAGACCTTTCGGAATGGGATGGAAATGTTGATGTTTGGAGTGTTCGTGATGGTTCGATTGTTGGGCAAACCGCCAATGAAGGTGCCGCAAAACTAACCTACAACACTTTTTTAATCTGGAAAGGCGGTAATGTGGATCATTTCGTTTTTCGGGCAGACATCAAACTTACTCCTGAAGGAAATTCAGGATTTCAGTACCGAAGCCAAATAACACCAGGCGATAAACCTTATCGCGTCAACGGTTATCAAGCCGATTTCGACGGTTCTCACGCTCATTCCGGTATTCTTTACGGCGAAAATTTCGGCGGTATTCTGTGTCAACGCGGTCTTGAAACGGTTATTGAAACAAACCAAAAACCAAGAACTGTTCGGCGTTTTGCGGAAAACGACGCTCTAAAAAAAGAACTTAAAGTCAATGATTGGAACTCTTACGAAGTTACCGCTCAAAATTTTATGTTTACTCATAAAATTAACGGGCAAATTATGAGTATTACGACTGACGAAGACAAAGAGCATCGCCGCGAAAACGGCATTTTTGCAATTCAAGCGCATGTTGGTCCGCCTATGAAAGTTGAAATTAAAAATCTTCGGATCAAACGTTTATCGAAGGACGCCAACTAAATAGACAACGAATTAATGAATCAATAGACCAACTTAATCACAAAACATGTTTCTTTGGGCTTTTTTACCGCTTGCCTATTTTTTCCGGCTTGCAGTGTTGCCGCTTGCCGGATATTTTTTCTGGCTTGCTCTGTTACAGAATCGTCGGAAGCCGACGATTCTTGACGGTGTTCAAGATTTCATGTTGTTGTCGTGTGGTTTGTTTGGTCTTTTCAGCTTGGGTCTTGGTCGTTTGGTCATTCCGATTGGGGTGATGTCGTTTTGGGGATGGTTTGTTTGGTTTTTTTGGACGGCTTTTTATTTTAGTGCGGCGTATTTGTTCGCTCGACAATTATCACAACGTATTGTAATTTATCATTGTCCGCATCGTATTTTCATTTCAGGAATTTTGGAACATGTTCAAAAGTTGGATCAACGGTCTCGATTGGAGGGCAATGTGTTATTTTTACCGGATTTCGATATTCAGTGTACGATAATCGGTACAAACGGAGACTGGGGGCAATATCTTGTTTTGAACGCAACTAGTCATGATCAGGACGTTTTGAAATGGCAATTATTGAAACAAAGTACAATAGCTGCGTGTTCGTCTGTTCATAATCCTCCCAATAAGAAAACAATTCTTCGTGGAATTGGTTTCTTTATTCTATTGTTACTAACGATCATTGGTTTTGTTCTTTATGATGTTCCGGTTCTGATTGATGTTTTTTACGATTACTGGTAAAGTATAACGAATATTTTATTCTCAACGTCGGCGATATTGTTCAGCAACATGTTCGTGATGTGATCAACATGTTTGGCGGAGTCGAACTTGTAACGAAGAGCGATTCGAATTATCCGAAAAGCGATCTCGAAGCGTATCGTGTTTCGATTATCGAGGAATTTACGAAACGCCAGCTGACTTCTGCACAAGAAGCGACTGCCCGTCTCAATAATATGTTGCTGGCGTCTTAGATTGTTAGTCTTCTGTTAATAAATCAAAAGACTCCATTTTCCCAATTTAATTGTTTCACCTTCCTGAATTTCTTTTTGGTACAGTGTAACAATAGCGTCAGGAAGTCGTTCGCAAAGCAATGTCTCCGGTTGAGCGACTTTTTCAAATCCGAGTTTCAGAAGCGTTTCCGTAACACTATCTTGATTGCGATTTTTGAGTGGAGTAAGAACATAACGGCTCACACCAACGAGATAATTACCGTTTTTGCCGATACGAGTTGGTTTTTGCCAAACGATCCATTCTGGTGGAATTGTTGTATCGGTACCGTCATTTGAAGTGCGCGGT
>JAIRTV010000596.1 GCA_031254675.1 Planctomycetaceae bacterium
CCACCTAAAAAGAAAGGTTGCCCACCTCTGCATTATTGACATGAACAAGGATCACGCAAAATGCCGAAACAACCTGAAAATTTTTACCCATTTTAACAACCAGCCTATAAACAGTAAGAGAATTTTTGTGAATTCGTTTTATACAGATCGGCGGTTATATTCGGAATATTCTGTTGGTGTGTTATTCGGGGCGGTGAATTGTCGCAATAAATCGCAGAATGCTAAAAAGCTTGGTGATTGGTTGGAGTTCACTTTCATGTATTGACCGATATTGTCTGCCCATTGACATTTTTGGCATCCTATTTGTGGATAACCGATTGCAGTGAGACGTTCTGAACCGCCGCGGAAAATGGCATCTGCTAACCATTCCCAAGTTCCGCAAATTGAATCCTGTTGATAATTTTTCAGCACGAACTCATTGGCGAATGGATAGGCTCGGCGAATAGCTGCCAAATCGCCCAACAACCAGGCTTCAATTTCCTCAATTGCCAGCCGTACACCGCCAACCGGAATTGGATCACATTGTGAAAAGAGAGATTCCAACTGATGATAAAAAGTCTGGTAATCACGATGGTCAAGATCGACCACAATAATCACAACACCATTTTTACGTTGTAACGATTTTCCATAAGCTTTTAATTGAATTGCCAATGTTTGAAACAAAATCGTGTCCCATGGCAATGTTTTCGCGAGATGACGAGGCATTTGTGCCATGACTCGGTATTTTAATCCTTGAATATTGACAATCCGATATTTGTTTGGTTTCCCTTTGGGACCTAGAATTTGAGGAACGAGATGTTCCAACAATAATTTACCGGACGCATCTTCAACAAGTATTTCGAAATGCACAATAATTCTGTTTGGTTAAATCTGTTTATTCGTAGTGATTCCGTGAGATTTTCGTTCGCGGTAAATCCAAAGATAAATCCAAAGATAAATCTGAAAATAAATCTGAGTTTGGCGATCTTTCGCTGAGGAACATTCATTCACGGTTGCGACGGTTGAGCTGGTTTTCTGATTTCCGTCTGCACACAAGGTCAAGTCGGCTATTGCCGACGCAAATTATGACGAATTTTTGAAATTTTTTCGGTATTCGCCCATGGTGAGATTAAATTCTTTTTTGAAAATTTGACCGAGATGATTTGCATTTTCGAAACCGAAGGAAAGAGCAATTTCGTTGAAGGAGAGATTGGTATTTTGAATTAGTTCGCAAATATTTTTCATTCGGACTTGTTTGATTTCTTCCATAATGGAATGTCCGATTGTTTTTTTGAAACGTTCTTGGGCGCGTCGTGCGGAGATTGGCAGAGACCGAACAATATCGGTAACACGAATATTTTCACCGCGATTGATGCGGATTAATTCCAATATCCGAACAACAACATTATCTGATATATTAAAAAATTCTGTTGAGCCGCGCGAAATAACACGAATTGGTTCATAAGTTTTTCGTGATACTTCTTTTCCTGTCATTTGCCTGTGCAAGGATTCTGCCGCTAGAAAACCTGCTTGATTCCAGTCGATTGCAATACTGGAAAGCGACGGATAACTCATTTCGCAAACCGGCAAATCGTTATCGACACCAAGCACGGACACTTCGTAAGGAACTGGAATTTCAGCGCGTTGACAAACTTCCAAAACTTGACGACCAATAAAATCATTGGCAGCGAAAACAGCAATTGGTTTTGGGAGAGTCAAGAGCCAATCGCTCATACGGTTGCGTTGAGTAAACCAATCATTCCCTGCTTCGTCCGGCATGGAAAAACAATGAACAGGAATTTTGTGCTTCGATAATATTTCCGTAAACGCCTGACGCCGTTCGAAACACCAACAAACACGTTTCGGATAAGAAACATAAGCAAAATTCCTGTAACTTTTTTGAAGAAAAAAGTCGGACGCCATTTGACCGATTGCTTTATTATTGCAACGAATAAAAACCGGCGAATAGGGATATTGGAGATTGGGCATCAAATTTTCGTTACGGTTGAAAAGAATTTGTTCATCATTTTCACCGGCGAGTAGGACGATAGAACATTGTTTGGTAAGAATTTCCTGATAGGTTTCCTGATCGGGAATATGAGCCATAATTCCATCGCCTGACCAATTTTTGAGCGAGGAAGGCGCAACATCGCTCACTGTTTTTGAAATGAAATTGACATTCCAAGGTTGATTGAGTCGGACGTAATGCATAAATCCGTGCAAAATTCCACGTGCAGACTCAACAGAAAGATCAAAAAAAATAGCAATTTCCGGACATTTTAGATTGACCATTGTATTTTATAACGTAATATTTGTTCACAAACAGGATAAAAAATGTTTTGGATATTGACGGATTGATTGTTTTGTTGGACAAAATTGGAATAGGAGTCCAACGAATTGATAAAAAACGAAACATCAATCGAATAACGACTCAAAGCAAATCTCTTCTCTATTCCTAAACGTAAATTATACTTAAAATGATACTTTTTTTACAATGATTTTGAAAGGTGTCCGAAAAACAAGGTTTAAATTGCGCAAAACAAATATTGTGTGTGATTCCATGACGATATACAATTAGTCGGAAATGGGAATAACTGTTCGCATAATTTTCCACTTACATCATTTTATACTCTTTATTTCAATGATAACACGACGCAACATACTTCGATCTGCTGTTTTGCTGGGCGGAGCGACAACATTGGGTTCGGCAACTGTTTTTTCACAGGAATCGAAACCGGCAACAGATGTTGATTCTGATTTGATTTATTCAACAATGCTTGGTTGGAAGATTGGACCTCATTGTTATTCTTTCCGGCTTTTTCCTTTTGATGTTGCGATAAAAAAATGTGTTGCTGTTGGGGCGAGGTCATTTGAAATTTCGTCCGGTCAAAAATTGGTTGCCGGTCGGGAAGTTAAAACGAATCTTAATATGTCGAAGAGCGACTTAAAATTGTTCCGAAAAATTCTTGTGGACAATAGTTGTACGCCTCATGTGATGGGAATTTGTCCGGCGGAGCGTAAACATTTTGATTTTGCTGCGGAACTTGGTGTTTCGGTTCTCAATACGGAGGCGCCGTTCGAACGTTTGGAAGAAATCAATCAGTTAGCTGACGAATATAAAATCAACGTGGCGTTACACAATCATCCGAAGCCGTCGATTTATTGGAATCCGGATATTATTCTTGAAAGGCTTAAGAATTGTGGTTCACGAATGGGAGCGTGTTGTGATACGGGACATTGGGTTCGTAGTGGGCTTGATCCGGTTGAATGTATCAAAAAGTTAGGTAATCGGATTTTCAGTTTCCATATTAAAGACATTAATGAAAAACATATTGATGTACCGCTTGGTAGTGGAATTTGTCAAATTGCAGATGTCCTGAAAACAACTGCTTTACAACATATTCGTGCTGTTTTTTCGGTGGAATACGAATCTTCATGGGAAAATAATGTGCCGCAAATTGCGGAAGGAATTCGTTTCTTCCATCAAACCGCTAAAGAAATAATGTTGTCATAAAATCAATGACCAAATTGCGCAAAAACAAGATTGATTGATTTTTTAGTAACCGTTCACGTTTTTTTTTGAAAAATTAAATATGTCAACGAATGATTGATCATAAAACTTTTCTGTGCTTTCTGTGTATTCTGTGTTTTCCGTGTTCCATATTTTTTTGAACACAGAATACACGGAATACACAGAAAAATTAGGAAAACATAAAATAGTAGCGTGAATGGTTACAGAAATAGGAAAGAACGATTACTTTGTTGAGAGATCGAAATCAAAAATATTCTTTTTTCCTCTTTCAACCTTTACCGGTGAAATGCCGGAAGTTGAAGGATTGCCGTATTTTTTGGGAACAATATCAATCGTTTTCGGAGAACGATTTCCGAATTGTTTTTGATATTCTTCAAAAGTCAAATTGGAACCTTCGATTTCT
>JAIRTV010000296.1 GCA_031254675.1 Planctomycetaceae bacterium
TCTTTGTTGCCGATCAATTTTAACAAACGTCGTCTTGCCGCAAGTGCTGGTGCTATTGCGTGATTCCATTTTTGCCATTGTTCGCTATTGCGCCAATTCCGCCATTCCTCTGTTCCGCGTTCAGCCGTTACTTCAAATTCTTTTGCTTCTCGTAAATGAAATTGTGCTTTTTTTGCAATGGTTACGCATTTTTCGAGCAATGGGCGAACTTCTTTTGCTTTTGGGAGGGTTGTGATTATACGTCCCGGATTTTTGGCGGCGTTTTCTGCCCCTTCGGTGTCGTCGGTTTCAGTTTTTAGTATTGCAATAATAAGATTTTTAAGCAGTGCGCGTTGATGACTAGGGTTACGTCCCAACTTTCTGCCTTTTTTCAAATGACGCATTTTTGTACCTTTCTTTCTTTGTTCTCAACAATTTACACACAATCCAGCTACTACGACAAAATTACAAAACGCAATTTAAAATTTGTTGTCGCAAAAATGTAAATGCCACAAAACTAATCAAACTCTAAACCACAAACAATTTTCAAACAACTAGCTGGATTCAAAACGCAACATTATACCGACAATATGTCAATCTGGAAGGTAGGGGTTTAACAATATACTAATTTAAAAATTCACGGGATTAAACACGACAAACATAACATCACGGATCACTTGTTCAACGATAAAAACTATCGCCGATATCGGCTACAGTATATATAGTCAAATTGTGGATAGAGAAATTATTCCAGACATTATTGATTATCCGCGCGAAATTACAACTTGACACAATTAAAAGTTTCGACATGTCAGATTTTCAACCACGTCCAGAATACATTCGTGAAATGAAACGATAAAATAATTTTTTAGAAATTTCTTATTTAGTAAATTTTGCAAAATCTGATCCATAACGATTTCTAGTACTTTAAATTTGGCAAAATTGAGTTTTTCAAAAAACCGCGAATGATTGTCAAAAATTTTTTTGTGCGGGGTGGTGGGGATGTGGACATTTTGTTTGAGTTCTGTAAAGTATTAAGCGTGTGGGTTTGTCATTTTTTTATTTTGGCAAATCTTTTTACAAAATTTTTAAGAAAAAAAACAGATAAAGGAGTTCATTTATGACCCTAAAAAACACTCGGAACAATAAAAAGGCGAATTGTTTAGATCGTCGTGAATTACTCGCGACAGCTGCAATTGCGGCGGCTTCGCCGTTGTTTGTTCCTTCGACTGCACTCGGTCGCGACGGGCAAGTTGCCCCTAATGAGCAAATTCCATTGGCGCTTGTTGGCTATGGAAATCGTGGCAGTGAAATTATCAGAGGTTTTCGTGATTTACGTCGTGGTTTTCGTGCGGTTGCATTTGCAGATTGCCGTGAGGATCGCCGTGAACGTGCTAAACGCGATACCGACTCTCACTATAAAAATGAAGATTGCAAAATCTATGAAAAATATGAAGATGTTCTCGACCGTGATGATATAGATGTAATCGTTATTGCAACACCGGATCATTGGCATACGAAGATTGCGGTTGAGGCTTGCAAAGCTGGCAAAGACATTTACAGTGAAAAACCATTGACGCATACGCCAATGGAAAGCCGTGAAATTGTCGCTGCTGCGAGAAAATATAATCGAGTCTGCTCAAGCGGTTCACAACGTGTATGGGAAGATTACGGTAATAGAATGGTCGAAATTGTCCAAAGCGGCGCGCTCGGCGAAGTCAAAGAAGCATGGTTCTCAACAGGACACGAAGGAAAAGATTGTCATTTGCCAGCACAAGAAATACCGAAAGGTTTCAATTGGGATCGTTGGTTAGGACCTGCGCCTTGGCGACCTTATAATAGTGAACGTTGTAGCGGAAGTTATGGCGGTGGTTGGCGGCGTTGGTGGGATTATGGCAATGGTTTTTTTGCGGATTGGGGCGCGCATAGACTTGGTGGTATTCTTTATATTCTCGGAATTGACGATCAAGAGCCGATTGAAATGTTGCCGCCGAAATGTGAAGCGAATCCGCAAGATTGTGTTGTTTATGTTTATAAAGGCGGTATCAAAATTTATCATACGCTTGAGGGTGGTAGTATGCCGCGACATGATGTTACTATTGTCGGTTCAGAAGGCACTATCTCAAATAGAAATCTTGGAAACTTTAAACCAATCGGAACGCCGAAAGTTCGACGTTACAGCGGCAACACACGAAATATTCAAGATGATTTTTGCTATTGTGTCAAAAACAGATTGCGTCCATTTCAAGATTTCCAATATGGTGCCGCAACCGCGACTGCTTGCCAACTTGCAAATATAGTTGTTCGAGTGGGGCGACCGCTAAAATGGAACGCGAAGAAAACAGAATTTGTAGGAGACGATCAAGCAAACAGATTTGTTGTCAAACCAAAACGCGGACAATATGAAATCAATGGTTGATGCTAAAATGTTTTGACAAATTTTCAACTGTTTATGTTGAGTTGGGAAATTTCTAAAATTTTGAAATTTCCCTAATACAATTTCGGGTTATGCTGGGTTGTGTCGTAGCGGCGGTCTGTTTTACTTTGTTTTAACCTTGTTGGTAAAAGCGGAGTTATTTGAGATTCCTGATAGTAAGGCAGGCGGTTGTTTTTTAACAAAAATTAAAAATTATTTAAAACTTAAAAATATGAAAGTAAAAAAGATTTTTTTTGTTGCTGCTTTTTTGACGGCGGTAAGTTTTACGGGAATGAATTTGTTTGCGTCTGATATTGAGGACAAATTTAATGAATTACTTCCCAATATTGGCGTGGCTGATTTATCAACGCGAGCCAAAGCACAAGACGCATGGCAGGAGATTTGCTTGAAAAATAGCAAAGATAATGCTAAACGATCTGAAGCTGTTAAGTTGATGATTGATCAACTCGACAAAAGCGATGTAAACGGCGAAACGGCGATTTCGTTTTTGGCGATAATTGGTTTGATTGGCGATAAAGATGACAAAGATATTGTGCCGACAATCAAAAAATTTCTCGGTAATCGTGAAATTAAATTTGTAGATGAGGCATTTGCGAAACAGGGTAATATTCTTTTGGTTGATGAGGCGATTCGTGCGTTGGCGAGGATTCCGGGCAGGGAATCTACAAGAGCGTTGAGTTCAACAAATAGTATTTTTGCTCGCAGTGGTCAAATTGCGCGGGCAAAAAAAAGTAATGTAAAAATTGGCGTTGAAACAACAATGCCGATGGCGATTCCTTATGCAAAACCGCAAGAAGTTGACAGATATTTACGTGATTTTGCGTCGCAAAATGATGTTGTCAAAACGCAAATTGTAGCGAATCTTGGAGTACGCGGCGACAAAAAATATGCGGGATTGATCAAACAATCAATTAAAAGCGAAAACGTTGAATTACGTCAAGCGGCGATTACTGCGGCGGTCAAGTTAAATTCTACTGATATTATTGACACGTTGATTGAGTTGCTTTTGGGCGAGGATAAAACGTCGTCGCAAACGGCTGTTGGAGCTTTATCAATTTTTGCGAGCAAACAAGTTGACAGTAAGTTGCTCAAACTTGCCGATACGGAAAAAGACGCGAATCGTTTCAATCGGATTAGTGAAGTTCTTGCCAATCGCAAGACGGCAAAATTTTTACCGTTACTTTTGAGCAAGTTGAAGACTGATACTTCGCCGGATCGCAAGTCATCGATTTCGCGTGCGTCAGCGATGGCAACGGCGGTTAATTTGTCGGAATTTGTTGAATTGTGGTTAGTGATGTCTGATCGTGGCGAGCGTATTGAGGTTGAGAAGGTTATTGCGCGGTTTGCTAATGGCAATGCCGATGCGGTGATTGCGAAACAAACGCCGGAAAACAAGACGAAGACGTATTCGTTATTAGGTAGAATTGGAGATCCGAAGACGTTACCGATGTTGAAGGCTTCGCTTTCGGAGACATCGGTTGATGCGTTCAATGCGATTCGGGAATGGCCTGATGCAACTGTTGCGGCAGATCTTTTTGCGATAGTGCAAGGTAAGTTGGGCAAATATTCCGATGAGGATAAAACCAATGCGTTGCGAGCATATATTCGTGTTATTTCCTTACCGCTAGACAAAGCGAATATCAAAATAACAGTTGAAGAGCAAGCGAATCGTTTGATAGAGGCGTTTTCGGTAGCGACGCGGGATGAGGAGCGTAATCTTGTGATTCAGCGACTTGGTGCGGTGCGTCATGTTACGTCGTTGAAATTTGTTGTGGGTCAGGTTGACAATGAGAAGCTATCGAAATCGGCTTTCAAGGCGATACTTGATTTAGCGCATCATGCGGAGTTACGCAGAAAAGATGCCGACACATTCAAAGCTGCATTAGAATTAGTTACAACAAAATCAAAAGACAAATCCTTCGTAGAAGCCGCAAACCGCTACTTGAGCAACTTCTACTTGAATTAATAATAAACCACAAGTAAAAACTCGAACCACTAATACACATAAAAATAAACATTGCCCAATGATTATTTTCAACGTTTATTAGTGGTTCTTTTTTGTATTAATAAGAAAAAATACTGACATAAAATTTCTCGTTTATTACCAAAATTACAAATACAAAAAACGCATTAATTGATTTCTTCTTGATCGACCCACATTTCGCATTGTGAGATAACGGTTGCTGTCGCGTTTTCAACTCCGTCGGGCGGGTATTTATATTTTTTAAGAAGGCGTTTTACCATAGAGCGCATAGCTGCTCGCGCTGTTTCTTTTTTTTGCCAATCAATTGTTCTCTTGGTACGTAATGATTCTGTTAATTCTCGTGTTAATTGGAGCAAAGTTGTGTTATCGTAAAAATCTTTGATTCCTTCTGGTGTGGTGATAGCGTCATAAAATGCTTTTTCCTCAACTGTTAATTTTAA
>JAIRTV010000643.1 GCA_031254675.1 Planctomycetaceae bacterium
GTTCGGGATAATGTTGCGCCATTTCGGCAAGACGTACCGCAATATTGAAAGAAGTCATTCCTAATTTATCAAGTTTTTCGTGTAATGGTTTCGTGAAACTTTTCAATCAATCAAAGACACAAGGGTTGTAGAAGTTCTACAGGCGATCCTTATTGAATATTCTAATTACAGAGACACCAACAGACAATGCCCTCCTTACGATTTTGCTGTTGAGCAAGTAAGGAGAGCAAACGTTTCGGTGTCGAGTCAATCTCAAACGCCTTACACAAAAAACTGTTACACGATAATCGTAACCGTTTATTTATTTCATTTCGGGAATCAATCGGACTTTGACATGAATTGGCTGGGAATCAACTTTCAAACGTACAGCAATTCGTGTGGTGTTCTTGACGGGAGGTTGATCTTCCGGAACAATAATTTCTTCGGTGTTAAACGTTGCGTTTTTAGGCTCCACAAGTTCCAAACGCATTCGTTTGGAAAAATGTTGCATATCCACCCGATGCGGATTCGTTGCATTAACAACAACACGACGAACCGGCGCATGAACTTGCCAAAGAAATTGTTCCCCTTTCACGCCGGAAAAAATATCTTCTATCGTAACGATTTGATTTTCAAGCGTAATACGTCGGTTTGCGGATGCGACTTGCCCTTTGTAGGCATCGGTCAAATCAACTTCAAGCATTGTCCGATTTTTTGTCGTTTCAAATTTTGTGATCGGAGCGGAACCAATCGGATTTTGAAGTTTTCCATCAATTACCGGAACATTATGAGCGAAATTGGTTGCTCGATAAAATGTCCATCGTTTTTCTTTGTGAAAATAATCTTTAGTGTACGAAACAGAACCGAGATCGCTAAGCCAAAGTCGTTCGTTGGCGATCAATTGAAAATGTCCGAGTTCCATGTGCGAATGACCGGTTGCCGTACTTCCGCCTTTAACTGCAACATAAACAGCGTTCGGTTCCCACGAAGAACGCATAAACGCAAGTCCGGCATGTTGAAAATGAGCGGACGTTGGTTCGTTACCAAAATCTTTCGATTCGTTAAACCACCAGAGATGAAACGGTTTATTCGGAGTAAACCACATGCGGTCATGTCCGGCGTAATCCGGTCGATTGAATTGAGTTGCGAACCAAAACATGACCGGATTGGAGTTTGTTGTTGAACCACCGTCACCGAAAGTAAACACCGTTTTGAGTGGTGTTACAAAATGGATGCGGAATCGACCTGTTTGATCAAACCCCGGAAAACCACTCAAACCAAAATCGGTTCCCAATGCCGATTGTAACGCGGCAATCATCATAACGTTATATTGAACAGCATAAGACCAATATCCGGCGCCTTCTCGTGTTCCGCCGTCCGGCTGAAATTCATCCATTGCCGTTTGAACTCCTGTTGCGGCTTTGTTGAGCAGCCAAGCGGCAAGCTGGGGTTCTTCGTCGGCAACCGCCAACGCCCCAACCGTCAAACCGCCGGAACAAACTTGATTCCAATTGAATCGTGTTTTCGTCCAACCAACTTTTTTTTCGTACGCTTCTTTACCCGGCACAAGACCTTTGTTACGAATTGATTCTCGAAACAATATCCGTTGTTCTGATGTCAGGTCGGCGTAAAGCCAATCATACCCAACCGCAACTCCTAAAAGCATTTCCGCCGTATCCAGAAAACAACGATGATTCCAATCATTGAAACGACACACCGTGGTCATTTCAAGAACGGCACGATCAAGATATTTTTTCTCTTTCGTTAAACGGTACAAAGTTGAAAGCAGAATAATTCGATCTTTGGCTTTTCGGCTTGTATCAAGAATAGTCGGTTGGCTACGAACTTTAATTTCATAAACAACCGGTTCTTCTGTTAAGATTTTTTGACCGTTTTCCAAAAGGGTTTTGTACAAATTTTCCGCTTCCGTATTTTCGGCGATCAATTTTTTGATACGTTCTTCGGTTTCTGCGAGTACAAACAATCGCGGATGTTCGGGACGCAACGTTTTGAGTATTTCCTCGGCAGCGGGAATCGGTACGAAATATGGTTTTTCGTCCGAAAACAACGCAGACACGGAAAATAAAAAGAACAAAAATGTCCATGAATAATGTAATTTCATATTACGATTTACCTTTTTTTGAATTTTTGTGATGTAGGAATTTCAATATCGAATTGAGGGATTCCCTGACTGAAAACAAATTCTGTACGATAATCAATAAACAAAGGAATGCCTTGCGGATGAAATTCTTCGGCGATACCGTTGGTTCCGGTAATGATAACAGAATAGTTTCCTTCGGCAAGTCCTAGTTTTCCTTTTTCGATTTTGTAATTTCCTTCTTTGATGACAGTCATGGCGTACGCGCCGGCGTCTGTTTGATCGGTTTTGGGAAGGAAAGTAATTGTTCCGTGTGGAACAGGTTTACCGTCGAAAGTAACGTGACCGGTGAGCGAATAAGTTTTGGCTCCACCGCAACCGGTAACGAAAAAAATACTTCCAACAGTTAATATCACCGACAATAAAATTCGCAACAAAATAGACATTGATATTTTG
>JAIRTV010000017.1 GCA_031254675.1 Planctomycetaceae bacterium
ATGGCAATGAGTATTGTCGTGTTCAACGCCACACGCGACGGTAGCGAAAATGCACCGTTGGAATAAATCGGAATATTCCATTTTTGTTCATTAACCCTTAACTTCCTTTATTATGATGACTTTCAATATTCGTTCTGTTTGTTTTTTCTTTGTGTTGGTTTTGCCTTTAACCGGTTGCAATTTCGCAACGCAAACGTATTCGGTTACCGGAACAGTTAATTACGACGGTCAACCGCTTGCACAGGGAATGATCACGTTGACTCCCGACGGAGTAAGCGGGAATAGCGGAAAAAGTTCTATGGCGGAAATTCGTAACGGATCGTTTTCCGTTCCGAAAAAATATGGAGTTACCGGCGGAGCGTATCGGATTTTTGTTGAATCCGTCGAATCACTCGGAGGAGAAGACGCCGGCTCCAAAGAACTTTTCCCAACTTTTTCAATGGATTATCATTTTCCAGAAGGAGCAAATCCGCCACCGTTGACAATTGATATTCCCAAAACCAGTAAAAAAAAGTAGGATACTGAATAGTTACAATTTTTACAATGCTATGACAAATTTATTATCACGTCGTTGTTTTTTTGGGGATGACCGCTACGGCGGTTATCTCTGAGGATTTGCTTGCGGAGAAACATTTTTCTGTAGCGAAAAATTCAGATGCAACTCCATTTCCTTCGGAAATCTACAAAACACGGATAACCGGTATGCCAACCGATGAGATTTGTGAAAAATGGAAAGCTGCCGGATTTGCCGGAATGGAAGTTACCAACTGGAATATTTCGCCTGCTGATGCACCGAAAAGTCGGCAACTCGTTGAAAAATACGATTTGCGAATCCATTCTGTGATGTGAGGAATGGATCAAAGAACTTGGCAATTCGATTGTTAAATTACATATTAAAGGATTTAAGGTCAAGGAAGTGAAAGGTAAACTTGGCGGCGGTCCCGGTGATCGAGTTCCTATCGATCAGTCATCAATTGACTGGAAATTAGTACGAAAAACGTTGTCCGATGTCCGTTACAACGGTTGGATGGGTATTGAGGAAAACAGTTACAACGACGCCAAGTACAGTGAAATCCTTGATAAAATTATTGCCGGCGAATAAATGAACCGTTTTTTTGTTCGGTTTAACCGAAAAAATCACCAATATAACGTAATATTTTTATGAAAAACGTTGCGCCCTTTGCATTTTTTGAAAATTCTCTATTAATATCAATCAACAAATGTTGAACCGTGAATTTCAATTTGAAAATTCACAAAAAATCTCTGTGTTCTCTGTAGTCAAAAATAAAATCATATTTTCATGAAGTTTGCAAAAAGATTTACTCCTCCTATTTGAGATTTTGGTTTTATATTTTTGTTGTTTCAAACACGAAAATCATGGAAGAACACAGAATTTTTTATTTTTCCGTGTTTTCCGTCTCTTCTGTGTTCAATTTATTTCTGGAGAATAAGGATCGTTTAAAAGGATTGTTTCAATTGCGCCGGTTTCATCATATTGAGTTAAAGAAAAAGTCCATTGTTTTTCGGCAAAAACAGAACAATCAATAAGATCGTTTGTCCTTTTTACACAATCAACAGGAGGATTGCTTGATTCTCTACTCTTTTTGACTTATAAATAGTTATTAAATTTTTCTGATTATTTCGGAATTAAGGGGAACGATTTTTATTTCCGTCAATCACCAAAAAATAGGTAACTTTTCACAGGAAAATTACCGACTTCGTTTACCCGAATTAATAGACCATCAATCAACGCTCGTTTTTTTCTCATGTCAAAACGCCGTAAATATCAAGATGTTAGCGAATTGGTTCTCCCAGAATCTTCTCTGGTCAATCATTCGCGAAAATACACCGAACCCAAATCGCCCGCTCCCACAAAAAATTCCAAACCAACAACAGATATTCACCATCTTATTGTTGCACCGCTACGAATTTTAGGGTCAATCACCGTCGGTATTATTTTTCTCGCCATCATTCTTCCGCTGCTCGCGTGGGGAACATTGATCGAATCAGAATACGGCGCAACCGTTTCACGTTTCACTCTCTACGATAGCCCATGGTTCGCACTACTTTGGATCGGATTCGGTCTCAATATCTTTTGCGCTCTGTTACTACGGTTGCCCTGGAAGCACTCTCATCTCCCTTTTATTGTGGCGCATAGCGGTATTCTTGTATTGCTCGCCGGTTGCTATTTAACTTGGAACAACGGAGAAATCGCCCAAATCACCTTGCCCGAAGGAACCGTCGGAACAAAAGCAATAAAACCAGATCAACAACATTTTACGATTCGCCCAATCTCAGAAAATAAATCACAAGATTCCTTGAATATTCCTTTCGATCCGGGACCGTTTAGTTGGGACGATTACGACACGTCCAATTGGAACCAACAAAATAGGAAATATCGCGCTTCTCTCGGATTGGCAATGCAATGGGGACACCGCGACAAAGGCAAATTACAAGTACCCCTCAAAAATATGACAATCGAAGTGTTGAATTATTTTGCCGGTTCAACCACCGAATCAGTTCCGCCGTTGGAGTTGAGTATTCTCTGGAAAAAAACCATGCGAACAACAAACGATTTGGGCGAAGTAAAAGAAACTCCACGCAATTGGGAACGTGTTCAGCTTGAAATTAAACCACAAGATTATTTTAACCGGATGGAAATTCGCGGAGCGCAAGCCGAAATGACCGGCGGTGAACGAATCAATTATCGTGCCGCTATCTCCATGACAGAAATTGAAGCCTTTCAAAACGCATTGCCAAACCAAAACGAAAATACCGGAAATCGCGGACAAGTTGTTTTATATTATAACGAAAAAAATTATGTGCTTGATGTTGACCGACTGCTTCGCGAAACGGAAAATAATCAACGTTTTCGATTGGACGGAACACCTTTTGAACTTGATAAAGTCCAATTTCATCCGCGAGGACCGATTATTTCGTTTACAATTATTACTGCGGGAAGTGAAACGGATCGCTTAACTTTGTTTCCCGATAACCCCGAAATGAATATCCAAGCACAACGTGCAGGAGTTTTCGGGTTTTATTGGCTCAATCCCGAAAAATTGGCACAAAATCCCGATTACGCGGATCATCCCATTTTGCAACGTCTTATTTTACCGCGTTTGGATATTCTGCAAGGAACGGACAAAAAATTGTATTATCGTTTTTGGAATGGTCAAAATATTATTGTCAACGGAATTGTTCCCGAACGAAGTACCGGTAAAAAAACACAATTTTCTGTTGCGGAACAAACTCCCGACGAAGCGGAGATTGTCGTGGAACGTTTTGTGTCACAAGATTTACCCGGATTGCGGATTCGTTCGTTGCCGGTTGGAAAAGGACACGAATCGGTTCAACGTGTTCAACTTCGTGTTACGTTTGACGGTAAAGAAGACATTTTTTGGTTGCGTGCGGTGGAAAGATCGGTGGTGCCGCTCCCTCCTGAACGGGATCAAATTCGGTATGTTCACGGCAACACGCGATCGGTTCAAATCCAATGGAATTACGATACGGTCGAACTGGGGTTTGGGATTTTCTTGAAAAGATTCGAAATGCGAACCGAACCGGGAACTCGAATGTCGTCACATTATTCTAGTCTTGTCGATTTTGTTGAAATGCGAAATCGTTCGGAAAATCAACAGGATTTTTCACGTTTCCCCAATGATTTTCGGGCTTATGAGAATGGGCATGATATTCTGATTTCCATGAACAATCCGAGTATTTTTAAGGGAACGGGACGAAGTTATCGTATTTATCAGAGTTCGTACGCGGGACCTTATCATCCCAACAATCCTTGGTTTTACGAACTCTACGACGGTAACATTTTTTCATGGGAAACAATTCCGCGCGAATCGTTGTATATGAGTACACTTTCCATCAATGACGATCCCGGACGCGGTTTGAAATATCTTGGTTGTTTCCTTGTTGTGTTGGGAACGGCATTGTTTATGTATCGAAAAAATGAAACAAAACCGATTGTTTCGGAATTGAAGAAATAACCGGAAAATCGTATCAAACAATCACGAATATTGTCGTTAGAAATTTTTAACGCAAATTCCGCAAATATTGCACTAAAATTGAATTACTTTCACCGTACAAAAATAATATTAAGCACAATAACAATCCTTTTATTTTTCTGATTGGAATTTTATGTTATTTCATCGAATTTTATTAATTATTACGATTTGTTTAGCGATATTTCAAAATTCGTCAACGGGTTGGGCGCAAAGCGGACGTGTTTGGGGTACCACACCGGTATTTGATGGTGGTCGGGTGATGCCGTTAAATTCGTTTTCTAAACGGATTGTTCGCGAGATTTGCGGAAGTTCGCGACCATTTCTTGTTCGCGATGATACGATTTTGGCGGAATTGAACCGTGTTGTCGAATTGCAGCCGAAAAACCAAAATACTGATTCGGTATCGGATAGCGAAAAACCGGAACCGTATCGATTTCTGATTCGCGGCAATGATCTTTTGGGAGATTTTGATACGGGATTATCTGGTTCGCGTGAAGCCGCACCGGAGCAAAATACCGTTGCAATATTAGCAATTCGTGATTTGACAGCGAATCAAGCGGAATTGATTTATCAACGGATTCGAGCGTTGTTGCCGTCGGAAGGTCGGTATTTCAATGCCGATGAACTTCTTCTATCCTGGTTGGGTGAACCGGAAATTTGGGATTACATTCCGATTTTTCCGGCGGCGGAAACTGATTATCGTACAGATGTTTTGGATGTTCCGCTTCAAAACGACACACGCACGGTGTTACAACGGGTTGCGGTGTTTCAGTTGAAGCAATCGCAAGGATTTCGGCAACGGCTTGCCGATATTGAACGTCGGCAAATGCAACGGAAAAGTGTGACGGTTCCGATACGATATGACCAAATTACGGAACGAATTGCCGCTACCATGACGGTTTATCAGGAATTGACTTTTCATCCGTTACGATTACGTCCAACCCGAATGATTGATCTTTTGCGGCAAACGATTGATTTTTCGGCGGAACAACATTCGTCTTATACCTTTGCGATTGAGTCGTGGGGACATCTTTTGGAACTTGGCGAAGTGCCGTCGCGTCAGTCAATTAAACCCAATGTACCCGATCAGGAAAATGAAGATGAATTGGAACAAAATCTTCATCCGACAACTCAACGTTGGCATGAAATTGTACGAAAAATTCGTCTTTTAGCCGGAGCGTTTGACCGTGTGAATAAGTACGGTGAAATGGTTCCTCCAAATCTTAAAATCATTGAAAAACATTTTGAACTGCTTCTCACAATGATTGATGACAATCTTGAAGAAAGTCGATTATTGATGGAAAGTGTTTATTCGGGAGTGGTTTTTCGCAACAGTAACAACAATAGTAAAAAAAACAATAACGACGATAATAACAGTACGGATATTTCAAAATTACTTCCTTTATTTAATTCGTCGGAAAATCAAGAGCGAAATAAAGAAGTGATGAAGCGTGTTGTATTGAATTATTACTATGCGGTCAAAACACTTCGACGTGATGCGGAGGCGGCGTATTTAGCTCTTTACGATAACGGATATTCGATGCGGGTTCTTCCGGTTGCGGCGTTGTCGGCACTCAGTGATGCGGCAAATGTGTCACCGAAAGTTCAACCTTGGGGAACGATGCAAATGGTTCTTTTTGGCGGCGATGATTTTATCCGACGTTTTTTTGATCCTGATTTTCGTCGTGAAACTTCTCCGTTAGCGACTCCAATATCGGAATCGTTGTTGAACGAATTATCGATTCTTCAAAACGTTCATTCAGAGCCAACAGACGAAGAAAAAAATCCGAATCAAAACCGTAACCAAAACCAAGATAAAAGTAAAAGTCCGGAAAACGCGGGCATGCCGATTTTTGACACAGAATTTTCCAAATCCGTAACATCCGATACAACAAATTTGAAGGCAACATTTAATACGGCAACATCGCATCAAGAAACAGAAACAGAAACGGAAACAGAAACAAAACAATGGGAAAAGGAATTGTTTACGGAAAATGAATCGTCTTATTTTTTCTTATCGCAAACACGTTCTTCGGCGACGCAACCGACGCTTGGTGATTTTATTGGTCGAATTCGAGTTGATTTTATTAGTCTTATGACGACATACACTGTTGGTGGTCGGAGTCGGAGTATTAATGAAACGGCGTCGGTTATTCAGGAATCGTTACGAAATGCGGCGAGTCGTGCGTCGAGTTTGCGGGAACGATTTGTGGATCAAGAAAACACGTTAATGCGTGAATATGTACAGAAAACATCTTATCCGCAATACGGTTTACTGAACACGGAATACCGTTACCAACAACTGGCTCCGTTTTTTTGGATGTGGATTTTTGCTGCGGGAGCTGTTGTGTTTGTTGGTATTTCGTTATTTTTGGGCAAGATGCGTCATGAAATCATTGACGAATCGTTGTTACGGAAAAATTTACCGAATCAATCGGATTGGTCGGAGAAAATGGTTCAAGTACCGAAATGGGATCGTACACATTCGGCGGAAGAATATTTATTCTGGTCGGGAATCGCGTTACTGTTGCTTTCGATTTTCATAACGTTTATTGGTGGGGTTCTTCGTGCGTGGATTACTGGTTGGGCGCCGATCACGAACATGTATGAAACAATTGTTCTCATGGCATTTTCGGCGTCGTTGTTTGGACTTTGGTATTCTTTGTATCCGCTGATTCATCCGGTAATTCAACTGGCGTGGCGTTCGTCATCGTTCCCAAATTGGCAACGGTTTTTTACTGATTTTCGTTTTAATAAAAACGAATCGGTTCAGAGGCAAAATTCTGTACTTCAACAGGCGGCGTCTGATTTTGGTCTTCCTGGTGGAGTTCCGATTGGGATGAAGCGTCAGGAAGAAACACCAACACTTTCGGAAGAGGAACGCCGCGAACAATTAAACCGAACCGTAACACTTTGGCAATTATTTTTGTTTGTTCCGCGTTTGGTGTTGATGTTGTTGACGTTTCTTTTTATTGTTAATATTTCCTATGGCGAATATGTTCACGAACACGGAATGGCTGCGGCAACATTGGAATTATTGAAGATGCATGATTTTATTGATTGGCTTGTTGTTGTTGCAAGTATTGTACTGATTCTCTGGTTTGTTCCGCAACTGATTTTAACGGCAATTCTTGTTCCCTTTTTTTTGTGCCGTCCGTCACGGATTGCGGCGGAACTTGGAATTGTTTCGTCTGTGGAAGAGACAACATTGCCGTCGTCTGCAAGCGGGCAAAGTGTGATGAATTCGGTATTTCAAGGTGAAGCGGTTGCGTTGAGTAGTACGGACAATCGTGGGGTTCTTTGGTTATTGTCAGCCCGCAATCAAATTTTGGACAGAAAATTATTTGTGATTGTTGCGGCAACAATTACATTATTGGCGGGTCTTGCGTCTTATTTTAACACGACGGAATTTAATCCAGACATTAAGCCGATTGTTGCGTTATTGCGGAGTAATTTCTGGTTGACGGTTCATGTGATTGCTATTGTGGTGAGTTATGCGGCGGCGTTGGTGGCGTGGGGAATGGCGGTTGTTGGTCTTGGCGATGCTATTTTCGGACGATATCGTTACGACGACATTCCGTCTGAATCTTCATCAAAAATTCCTGCAACACATTCACGAGTTCGTCTTCCGGTGATTTGTGATTTATTTGCTCCGATTATTCACCGGTTACTACAATTGGCGTTGGTGTTATTGGTGCTTGGTACGGTACTTGGGGCGCGTTGGGCGGATTATTCGTGGGGGCGATTTTGGAGTTGGGATCCGAAGGAGGTTTGGGCGTTAATTACGATCTTTTTTTATGTGATTGTTTTACATGGTCGGATTGCTCGATTTTATGGTCGAATTGGAGTGATGATTGGGGCGTTGTTTGCTTCGATTGCGGTGATTATGACGTGGTATGGCATCAACTTTGTTTTCAAGGGCAGTCTCCATTCTTACGGCGGAGGAACTGTGAGTAACGCAACCTTTTTTCTAGGAATTTTCGTTATCCTCAATCTTCTTTGGGGTTGCCTGGCGATGTTCCGTTACAGTGCGGAAATGTACGGACGTGAATC
>JAIRTV010000333.1 GCA_031254675.1 Planctomycetaceae bacterium
ATGGCTTAAATTAGCACATGAAATTGGGGATTATTTAATGATTGTAAAACTCTCATAAATGAGAACAACAAAGTGAAAATTATATCGGAAGTTTTCTTGAATTAAAGGGGGGAGGAAAAAAGAGGAAAAAAACGGTATCTATACTCCGCTATTGATAACTCCGCACGGTCAATGAACGGACTTTTTGCGCGAGTTTTCAGATTGGTTATATTTCTGTTTTGTGTTATTCATATCAGAAAGGAGCCCAAGGATGTTACGAGCGATTTATTACAGACGAAAAGAAGAATTAAGAAAGTTTTTCAGTGTTTTCCGTGTTCAAATAAAATCAACACCAAAATAAGAGCCTTAAAGTGAAATACCTTGTGTTTAACTTTTAACGAAAATTCAATTGAATAATTATCAAAAAATTTTTTAAAAAAGCAAAAAGTTCCGCTTGACATTTTATTCCATTCAACGTAAACTATGAAACTTAGCCAATTGTGAATTGTGATTCGTATTTTTTGCCGTGTGTTTTTCGGCGAGCGTGTCACAATCGTTTCGGCAAAGACTTGTAAAATAAGGAAAACGACGATGAAAAATTTAGTCAAATGTGTTGTCGGGATTCTCGCAATATTTTTTGCGAAAAGCCAAATGTTAAAATGGACAAGATGCGCAAACCAGGGGGGGGGGGCTATATGGAGTGGAAAGTTGAGAACGGATAGTGGAAAGTGGTCGATTTTTCAGCGTTTTTTCAAAAAATTCTCAACTCTTTCGCGTTCTTTACGATTCGGCTTTACGTTAGTCGAACTTCTTGTGGTGATTGCGATTATCGGCGTGTTGATCGCACTTCTGTTGCCGGCGGTTCAGGCGGCGCGCGAAGCGGCGAGACGCGCTCAGTGTGTTAACCACCTCAAGCAGATGGTTATAGCGATGCACAATTTCCACGACACAATGAACGGTTTACCGCCTGCTGCGATTGCGTATGGTCCCAATTGGCAACCGATACTCTATCCATTTATTGAACAACAGGCTCTTTGGGATTCCATGGCTAATGTTAGTTCAACAAATCTCGCTTCACCATCAACAGCACGTCGTGGCTTTGATGTTTTTCGGGGAACACATAATGACTCGCAAAGTGAAGGAACAAATTGGTGGAACAATATTTTACAAAATGATGAAGAGCGTAAAGCCTTTGGTTCCGTTCCTATTGTGAAATGTCCAACCCGACGTTCTGGAACACAGATTACAAAATCCGATGGTATGAAGCCGGGTCCTGTTGGCGATTATGCGATTCCAATCGTTAGGACGGCTGATACAGATGCAGGAACTACTTTTGGTTTCGATTCTTATCGATCTTTAGGAGTCGGAGATAAAACTCATATTTTTGTTGGTCCGCTACGTGTCTGCATATTATCTGATACAAATAACTATATGACTTGGTCGCCTCGTGATACAATGGCTTATTGGACTGACGGAACATCAAACCAGATAGTAATCGGTGAAAAACATATTCCACAAAACAATCTCGGAAATTGTACCAATCTGTCAATGAGTACGTCTGGATCACAGTACAAAATGATTGATTGCTCTTATCTTGACACGTCCAGTTGGCATCGAGAAAAGGTTGCGGTTAAAAACATTGAATTTTGGAATCAGGCACACCAAAGACATGAAATTGTCAAAAATCTCAATTTTGGCGAAACAACATCTATCGCTGATTATGGTTTTGGTAGTTACCATCCGGGAGTTTGTCTGTTTGCTTTCGGTGATGGATCAATCGCACCTGGTATCGTTACAACAGCGACATCAATTATTTGCCAACTTTGTCACACTTCTGACGGAAGTACTGCCAAATTGCCGTAATAATCACTAACAATTGTGGACGCAAGCGAAATTTATCGTAGCAAATTTATTTCGCTTGCGACACAAACCACAAAGAGAATGACAAAAATAATAGATTGATTTCGATCTTCCAACTCAATAAGAAAATCATCTGAAAATGTTCAAAAAATATTCATCCAGAAAAAAAATAAAACCAAAATTTCAGGTACAATAAATATAGAAACGTATCAATTGTATGTTTTAATTTTGATTCACTCCTAACACAGAGTCAAGTCGGCTTTCGCCGACGCGACCTTTCGGCGAAAGGTCGCCTACCTCAAAGTCGGATGGCAATTTGTGTTGCCAAACGGTTTGGAATCTGATTGCCAGCTCAACACAGAGTCAGAATTGCCTTGCGGCAATGCAACCGTGAACGAAAATCCTTCGGCAAAAAGTTGCCCACCTGAAAAGGAAGGTTGACTCCTGTCTTAGGGAAGAGTTAGAGAAAAGGTCTATTGCCTATCTTGCGTTTAACTTTGAACGAAAATTCCACTGAATAATTGCAGAGAATTTGGCGTTGCCGCACAATAAATTTTCGTGACTTATTCGACAACACCAATAATTTGTATCAATTGACATCATGGAGAAAAAATATAGAATATTCATAATTATTAGTGAAATTTTCACAAGGATTTTGAAGCTTTTTCAATAACCTCGTTTTTCCAAACAACACAACCAATCAAAATCAAACCAAACACCCCCCCCAAATTTAATGATGATATTCGGATTCATACTATTACACGATGAACCTTTGAATACGGTTGTGTCTCAATTAGAGTCGAAACTAATTTTGTTTGATAATTTCCATTCCCTCCCTCATCGCGAATTGTTGCAAAAATAAAATATAAAAAAATAATATCATACGGAAATTCCATTGATATATTACAATAATTGTTCCTAATGAAATACACAAAAGTTTGTGTTGAGTCGTTTTCTTACACATTGCCGGAAGAAGCGGTTTGCACGGAAGAGTTGGAATTGCGGCTTCAACCGCTTTATCAACGCCTGAAACTTCAAGAAGGCAGACTCGAAATGTTGACCGGTATTCGCGAACGTCGCCTTTGGTTACAAAATCGTACACTTGGCTCCCAAAGCACTGCCACCGTTCAACGTCTTCTCGAACAAACCGGAATAAATCCGCTCAAAATTGGAGCATTGATTCACGGTTCCGTCTGTCGCGACTACTTAGAACCGGCAACAGCGTGTTCGGTTCATCATGCGTTGGGGTTGCCGCCCAATAGTTACGTTTATGATATTTCGAACGCTTGTCTTGGAATAATTAGCGGCATGATTCAAATCGCCAATATGATCGAGTTGGAACAAATTGAAGCCGGAATTGTTGTTGGTACGGAAAGTTCTCGATCCCTTCTCGAAACAACAATCCAACACCTAAACGCCGATTTGTCGCTAACCCGAAAAAGTCTCAAACCGGCATTTGCTTCGTTGACGATTGGCTCCGGCAGTGCGGCGGTGCTGTTGACAAACCGTAACATCTCTCAAACCGGTAATCAATTACTTGGCGGAATGATTCACGCCCAAACTCAATTTTGTGATCTTTGCCGAAGCGATACGGATCAATCCGGCGGCGATGCCATGAATCCGTTAATGCAAACAGATTCCGAAACACTTATGAAAGAAGGAATTGCCGCCGCCGCACAAACATTTGATCCGTTTTTACGCGAAGTCGGTTGGACACGTTACGATATTGACCGAACATTTTGCCATCAAGTTGGGCGAGTTCACCAAAAACTCCTGTTTGATTCTTTGGAGTTGCCGACGAAACACAATTTTTCGACATTGGAATATCTCGGCAATACCGGCAGTACCGCATTACCAACCGCTGCCGGAATCGGTACAGAAACCGGTTTTGTCCCTTCAGGAAGTCGCGT
>JAIRTV010000126.1 GCA_031254675.1 Planctomycetaceae bacterium
ATCGAAGCGTTTCAGAATCGTGTGCGGCATGAAATTCAACGTGTTACGGGGATTCACGCCAAAGTGTCACTGGTTCAACCCGGCTCCATCCCACGAAGCGAAGGCAAAGCAAAACGAGTTATCGATAAACGAATTATCTGATTTGTCGGTGTTTGGTGCGTAACAAAATAGAGTTGTTCTACAATCCCGCGAACGGCTACGAAGAATAGAACGCGAAAAACTTACAAAGAACTTGAAAGAGAACGCGAAAAACTTGCTCAAGAACATAAAATTCTTCTCGCGGAAATCGCTCAATTAAAACAAAACAAACAAAAATAATTTTTGTCATAATTCAGTGGAATTGTTGCAAAAATCGTTGTTATTTTGAAAACAACCATTTGAAACTGTGCGAACAGTTCGAAACCATTTGCGATTTATGAATCACTTTATTAGGCTGATTTTGTTACGCGGTTTATTTAGCGTTTTGGTATTTTTGTTGGGGTTGATGCCTTGTGTTGTTTTTTCGGAGACATCGGAATCAGTTGCCGCGCCGGAGTCGAATACTTTATCGGCGCCGGTTATTTTTTCGGAAACACTTTCCGATTCGGCGACAACTCCTTTGATTCCTCCCAAATCCGAAAGACCGGAACCTTATCGCGTTTTTTTCCCGACAGATTCGTTTCAAAAAATTATCGGCAACACGGTTTATATTCCGATGGAGTTTCTGCAATTATTGTCACGGAGTGCCAGAATTGCCGGACCCGAACCACATCATCAATGGAATATCGAGCGAGCGGAATATCAAGGTTCGCTCGTCCACAATCCACTCACGCAAGAGATTGAACTGGCAGACGATTTCAAAGCAATTTTTGAAATCAATTTAGATTCGGAAAATGTGTCTATGTTTTTTCCGTTACTGCCTCTTTTTCAGGATCGTGCGTTTTGGGATTCAAAACCGATTCAACCAATTCGTCGAACAACAGTCAACAAAGAAAATAATGTGTTGTTTTTTAACGTTGAAAACGAAAAAAAAGGAAGACATCGGTTGGAGTTGGCTCTTGCTCCCAAACCAGAAGAACACGATAAAACTCGACGAATTACTTTGAATATTCCGAAAGTTCCGAACTCTGTTCTCCGACTGAAAACGCCACAAGACGCTCCAGTAATTAACGTTTTAGAATGTCTCGGAGCTGTTACACCTAATTCGTTATCGTCGCCGAATCTTGTTGCTGAAATTGGTTCGTCGGGACAACTTGCCTTTTCGTGGAATAACGAACTCACCCGAAGCGTTTCAACCACGTCCGAAGTCGAACAATTTTTCCGGCTTTTAGCAAAATCAACTCAAGTCGAAATTCGAGTTTATTTTCGTTTTAAAATTGAAGGAGGACGTGTTACTTCGATTCATCTTCAAACGGATCCGCGTTGGCATCGTTCCGGTCCGTTTCATTGTGAAGAATATCCGATTGATCAACTGGAAACTTATCTTGATGCCGCCAATCCAGACAATGGAACATCGTTACAAAATGAGATTACTCGATTGAGTTTTAGGACGCCGGTTTCTGGAATTTTGACTGTGAGTGCGGGTTTTGTTCTTCGTGATTTTAACGGAATTGGCAAAGTCCGATTGCCTCAATTTCGTGCGTTACACTCGCGGATTACTCGATCAATGCTTGCGGTGTCCGCCGATCCGGTTATGGAACTCGATTATCCGAAAATTGGTTTGGGAACCGGTTTTGAAACGAATTTGCCAGGTTACGGAAATGGAGAACAACCGTTAGCCGAATACGATTTGACGAAAACGGAGCCTTCATGGTTGTTGACGATTCGGACGAAAAATCAACCTCCAACTGTCAAATGGAATCAATCCGTCCGTTTTGACGATGGAGATTCCGGTTTGTTTTGCCGTGGCGAATTTTCGTCGGTTCGCGAAGTCTTTTTGCAACGTTTTTCCGTTCCCGAATCATTGCGAATCGAATCAATTGAAGTGCGTGATGCTCGGCAGAATCCGGTCGAAATTCGTGTTGCAGAAACAACTCCTGATCTTGTAACACCTGAAAAACGGTCGCATCGGATTCTCTTTTTCAAACGAGCGGTTTCGGGAAACTATTCGATCACAATTCGCGGCAATTTCGCAACTAAAATAAATTCTCACGAACCCAATCCCAAACTCATTCCTTTTGTTACTTTTGACGATGTTCAAACGGAAGAAAAATTACTAAACATTTTTCGGACATCTTCGGTTGTTGCGGAAATTCAGGCGGACGAAAATTATTGGACAATATCGGAAATCGCACCGGTTGCGCCGGATTTGTTCCAAAATTCGTTGCCGTTCCATTCCTGGAGAGGGAAGGAAGAGACGGATCTGTTGTCGGTTTCCGAAAGCAATCAAACGCCGAAATCATCGCCTGAAACTCGACTATCTCAAACTCCCACCTTTTCGCTCATTCCGAACAAACCGATCATTCAAGGCGAACAAATCACAACTATTTCGCGAAATGTTACGGATATTTGGGGTGTTACGTTTGATATTTTCTGGAACATTTCCGGCGGAGAATTGGACACGATTCGGTTCCGTTGGGACGAGCAATGCGGTTCGACAATTTCGCTGGAACCGGCAATTCCGTTTACGTTGGAACAAAATGACGGTTCGATTCATCTGGTGTTGTCACAAAAAATTCCTTTTTCAGGTCAGCAGCATTTCCGAATCAAAGCAACACTTAATACATCGGGAATTTCCGTTGCGGTTCCGAAACTCATTCCCGAATTCGATAAAGCAGAAAAAATTGAGACGAAAACCTATCTTATTTTACCGCAATATGCGGACGGTGAAATTATTCCGTGGAACTTGAATCGTCTCGACGCTGTTGACGACGCCACCCGAAAACAGTTGGAAGAAAAAACAGCAAAACCGCCCGAAGAAAATAAAATATTGGTTCCCGGTACGGTTCTTACTGTGCCGGAAGGAATTACTTCTCTGGGTGGTACGGTGCGGACAATTGTTGTACGCGAACCCGTCATGGAAACAAATTCTCATTTATTTCTTCAAGCAGCCGGAAACGGAACAGAAGATTTTACCGCAACAATAACACGAAAAAATTCTCCGTCGGTAGTCAGTCTTTACGACGTCAACTTTTTTATTCGGAATAGCGGAGAGGTATTGGGGTACGCGACAATTGATTTGAAAAGTCGTGGACAAGATAGTTTTCTCTTACAAATTCCGACGAATTACGAATTGATTCGCGTTACGTGTGCCGGAATTACGTCTAAAGGAATAAAGTTGTCAGCGGGGCAATGGAAAATCGATCTCTGGTCAAGCGATTATCCGCAACGTGTAAAAATTATTTTTCGCGGACAATTAACCGACGAAGAATCATCCACGCCATCGCTATTGGCTCAGCCTTTGTCGGCACAATCCATGTTAGAACAACCCTCGTCAATAAAATCAACACCAAAATCAACATCCGCGAAATCCAAGTTGGTGAAATCGTTGACGTTATCGCAGTTGAATCGGGAACAACGAACCGTTTCGTTATGTTTTCCGGTTCTTGAGGGTGTTACTGTCCAGCAGACACTTTGGACGATTGCTTTGGAAACACCGCGCAACAGTTTCTTTTCGCCGTTTGCAATGTTGGCGCATTACAATCGCGAAGATCGGAATGTGAGTCGTGTTTTATCGAGTTCGATTCCTCCTGTTTCGGGAAACAAGGCAATGCAAACGTTACTTAAACTAAATTTGATACGTTTGAACAATATTCTTCTTGTACTAAATTCTGTTTCCGCTCCGTCTCCGGCACGATCAGAAGAGATAAAACATTGGTTTGCTTATTGGCAAGAGGAATGGCTTGCCGCGGTCAACAATGTCGAATATCAAACGAAAAATTTTCCGGTAGCCCTTCAATCCGGTTCGCACGAACTCATTCTCGATCCAACCAATTCGGTAACGAACGAATCGGATTCCGGTTTTATTGGAACAATTTTGGAGTCGAAAAATATTCCGGTATTGATTGAGGCGTTAATGCAACGTTATCAGAGTGAGGTTTCGGCAAAATTCCTGCCAACCGGTCTTGAGAACAACCGTCAACGACCACAATTATTTTCTTCGACGTTGCCGTTTCAGTGGTGTGGTACTCAATCGACAGAAGTTTCTTATCTTTTTGGAGTAACAGAAACGCCGCTCAATGACATTTATTTAACCTCAACTCCATCCGGTTCACATTTACCCTTTTTCGTGCGTAACAAATTGTTGAATCATTTATTGCTTGGTTTGGCGATTTTTGTTTTTCTTTTAATTTTCTTGATACGATTTCCAATTGGTGATTTATTCTGTCAATTTCCGCATTTTTGTGGAATTGCCTTGGGGTTATTATTTTGGGGTTTATTTCCGTCTGGTTTTTTGGGAATTGCGATTTTATTGTTGACTTTTTTATCGTTTTGTTATCCCGCTTGGTCTCGGCATCGCGAATTTTTCGAGCAAAAACAATAAACAAGAACGGAACAATTTATTTTAGATTGTCATCCGATTTAATGTTTCTATTTCATAAAAGAGAGTTATTCGTAACTATTCAGTCGTTTTCTCAAACGAATTAAAGAAATTCGGTAAAGTTTTTCCGAATTGGTAAGAAGTAATTTATTATTACTTTTATCGGCGTTCTTGAGGAATGGGGCGCAACACGGGAGGCGTACCGGGGACATAAGGCGCTCTTTTTCTCAGCAGAACATTGTACATCACACGGGATTGTCCCATCCAAGCGTCAATGGCATCCCAACCAATATGATAAGTTTGTGCATCAATTTTAGCTTGACGGGGATTGATTGCTGGTACGGTTACAACTTTCTGATCACCTTCTCGCGAATCCGCTCGCCGAACATAAGTATAACGCAAACGTTTTTCACCTGCTTGCGGTTGGGCAAAAACAATATCGCCCGTAACAGCAAAAAAGAACACGGAAAAAATAAAACAAAAAATTGGGACTTTCAACATGATTTTCCACCACAAATAATTTGATTGAGATTTCGTTCCAACGGATTCAACACTTTTTTCAAGATTTTACAAGAATACAAAAGAGTTCGTCAACATGGCAAGCAATACGTTGATTTTATCGGAGTTGATTTGGATGGAAAATTAAAAAAAGATATTCTATTATTCCGGTTGCAGGTTGATTTCGTTAAAAGATTCCAATTGTATCAATTCTGCTTGGTTTTTTTTGAAAGAATTTTTCGAGAAGAGGGCAAAAATCTTGAAGTGTTGGGATTTTTTGATAAATTGCCTTGTATTGTGAAGTTGGTTTCACGCAAATTTTTTGCTTCATTTTTTACTGAAATTTTAGAATCATTATTTTTGCACACGAAGTTTTGTGTGTTTATTGGGACAATCAACATGTCGGAACAACCTTATTCTGCCGAAGTGGAAATTGACGAATTGATTCTCAACGCGGAATTGCGAACAGAGATCGAACCTTATTTGGATGAATCTGTTTTTCGAGTTCCTTTTCAACATCTTCCGCTTCGCTTGGAAAACGAATTTTTAGCGAGTATGCTTGATTGGGAAGTTGCACCGATTGAGCCGATTTACCGTTGGTTTGAGCCGGAGTTGCGTATTCCTGGTCCGGATTCTTTGCTGGACGAAAAAGTGTCTCAGGTTTTGGACGATGTTATTGCCAAACTATTTGAAAAGAAAATTTTGTTGGATTTTACGGATCACCTTTCTGACCGCGAACTTTATACATTGATTTATCGTGACATTTTGCCGTCGCGTGAAAAGAACCTCAAACATCGTAACAATTTTATTCATTGGGATTGTTCGGGAGGTGACAGTGATATTTGGTTACGGTTTTACGCATCGGATGAGGAGCGGGAGACCTGGATGGATTATTACAATGAGCCGTTGCCGCCCAAAGAGTTGCCGGTTTGCCATCGTGATCTACCGCAATATCCGTTTTAAGCTGGCAAACCTGACGAACTGGCAGACCAGACGAACCGGCGAACCCAACGAACCGACAACTCAAACCGTTTCGACTATTCCATCTATTTTCTTTCTATTGAGGTGATTACTGTGCGTAAACGTTTTCGGGTTCTTTCGGCATTGGCGTACAATGACCCGCTTTACCAGCATGGGATTATTGAATATGCCCATGAAGCTGGTTGGGAGCTTGATATGACTTTTGCTTATTACGGAACGACGCCGATTCATTGGCGAGGAGACGGGATTATGACGCACTATCTCGTAACACATCCTGAACTTATGAATTGGGTGCGGCGTCAACGAGTTCCGGTTGTTTCGTTGAACGCGGATGAAGCTCCGTATTGGCGAGGAACGGCTCCTGATCATGTCAAGTGTGGGCAAATGGCGGCGGAATATCTACTTTCGTTGGGGTTTAATGATTTTGCTTATTTTCGTTGTTCGGATCAGGTTTCGGTCGTGGAACGTCAACGGACTTTTCAGGAAACACTTGCGCAACGTGGGAAACGATTCTATTTGATTGATTGGCGTGAAATCATGACACGAAATCATCCGACTCAATATCTTGGTAAAATGTTGGCGCGATTTCCGTTGCCGCTTGGGATTTTTTGCCAAAGTGACCATCGTGCGGCGACGTTGTTCAATGCTTGTGAGGAAGCCAAACTTCATGTGCCGGAAGATATTGCGATTCTTGGTGTTGGCAATAATGAAACGCTTTGTAATTTTTCACGAGTTCCGCTTTCGAGTATTGATACGGATATGGAGCGGATTGCGTGGACGGCGGCGGCGATACTTGACCGGATGATGAAGGGCGAAACTGTTCCGAAAAATCCTATGTTATTTCCGCCGATTGGTCTTGTAACACGTAAGAGTACGGCGGTGATTCGGACGGTCAATCCTTATGTTGCGGAGGCGCTTCGTTTTATTGTGACGCATTCGACTGATCCGATTAATGTTAATGATATTGTTCGGCATGTTGGGATTAGTCGCACATGGCTTTGCCATATTTTCAAGGAATTTGTTGGACACAGTATTGCGGAAGAATTATTGCGGGTTCGTATTGAGCAAGCCAAACACTTGCTTCTCCGCAGCAACGCCAAGATAACGGAAATTGCTCAAAAGACGGGATTTACTTCATACGTTCATTTTGCTAAATCATTCCAACGAGTGATTGGTTGTTCTGCCAAAGAGTTACGTGTGCAGCGAAACAATAATAAACCTTTTCTCTAACTGAGCATCACGAACCATGCACAATTTGATATTGTCCTGAATTTCTTGCTTCCTTGTTTTTAAGTATTTAAAACAAGGTACAAGGTGGGTGATATTATCCCAAAGGTGGGTGATGTTTCGCCGAAACATCATCCATCTTGTGGTGGGCAACCTTTCGCCGAAAGGTTTTCACCCACGGTTGCGTTGCCGTTAGGCAATTTGCCCCCATGTTCGGACGGGATTCATCGTAGTAGAACATGGCGATTTCAAGAGACTCCTTGATGATTTGATTTGGAGTTATTTTGAATCATTCCGCTCGGCAATTGAGATGAAAAACGTGAGAAATAAGAATCATTTTTAGCGAAAAATGTTTTTGAAGGATTTTTTGCTCTTTTTGCTGGTTATTGCTTGATTTTTTTCGATTCAAATATACACTGATTATGTGAATGAAAACGATAGATGTAGATATAATAAATTTGGGGTCTTTGACAATTAGATCAGGAAACATGCTTTGTAGCGATAAAAGGGATTTTGTTGTCCCATTAAAATCGTTATAATAGGAAAAATGTTGCGTTAACCGAACATAACAAACATTATCGGACGTCACCGAATCAGTCAAATCACTGCTAAAAACGGTACAGAACAAGAGTTATATTTCACATTCGACGGTCATGGAAGTACCAGAGTCTTAACTGATCT
>JAIRTV010000178.1 GCA_031254675.1 Planctomycetaceae bacterium
TTCTGTTTATTGTTTTTGGTTCTTTTTGTATCAAGTTTCGATTTATTGGCAAACGAAGTGGAACAAAAAGTTCTCGAAATGAATTTTGAAGCGGATACGCAGGATTGGCAAGCGGAACGTTTTTGCCGTGCGAGTCTTAAGAATCAGGTATTTTTGATTCAGGCGGTTGATGGTTTTCCGTTTCTTTCGCGTAAACTGGATCTTCTTGGCGGTCAGATGCGGGTTGTTGTGGAGATACGAACTTCAACCGTTTCGACCGTAACCGCCTCTTGGACAACCCACGGATCACCACGACGCAGTAACGATAAAACGAAAACATTGTCGCTCAATTCTAATGGCGAATGGTTTGCCTACGAATTTGGTTTTTCGATCTCTGACCGTTTAACAAGTTTTACTTTGCAGTTTGGCGCCTCAGATGGAACGTGGGAGATCAAATCGTTCACGGTTTATCGGCGAAGTTCTCATCCGCTCAAAGTGTTACGGATTGTTCCGTATCAATATAAGGACGAAAACGGCAACGAACGGAATATGTTACGGTACACAATTCAAAATAGCACTTCCGTTCCTTTGTCTTTTTATGTTGGTCAACAACCGGAAGAACTTCGTTTGCAAGAATTACACTCTCTTGATTTAGGCGTTCCCGTTAAAACAGAGGGCAATCTTGCTGTTGCCAATTTGAGACTTAATTCGAAAGATTTTTCGGAGATTGATTATTCTGTTTTTTTGTATCGACCCGAAGGGAATACAAACTGGATTTCCAAAACATTTGACCAGACGAAGACAATCGAAATTGCTCCTAACGCACGAATGGCACGGATTCGGTTTGGCGAGCAAGTGGTTGCGGTGATTGCGCCAATAGTTCATCGTTTTGGTGTTATTCCTGTTTTTGATTTGGTTTCGCGTCCGACGGACAATTCGTTACGTTTTAACTCTTCTGAAGTTGATTTGGAAATTCAGATTGAAAACGAATCGCTTCGTTTTTTGATTACAGATAAAACGTCGCCCGAAAATAAACGGTCATCCGATTTCAAACCGCTTGAAGGTCCGGTGGTACGAATGTTCGGAACATTACAAAGTGGTTTGTTGCCTGGTGTTGAATTTTTGGGGCGTGGTGATGTGAGTTCTTCGACGATTGATATTGAAGAGCCTTACAATAATCGTTCCGAACCCAATCCGCTTTGGATTACAATGCCGATGGCTGTTTTGGGAACGGATCGCGGTTCGGTTCTGTTGCGTTGGAACAACATGCAACTTCAACCGAAATTGGCATCGCCGAATCATTTTGATCAAACGGATGATCATCGTTTTGGGTTGATTGGTTCGGAAATTGACGTAACGTTGAATTTTTGGGAGCCGGTTCGGTCGGACGATTCGGCGGCGGTTCGGGCGTTACGATATTATGTTAGCGAGCGAGGATTTCCCGAACCGCCCAACGCCCCGCGAACTTCCGAAGAGCAACGCTTGCTCAATCTTCAGGCGCTTCGCGTACCGATTCAGATGGAAGACGGTTTGCAATGGGGTTACGCGATGGAAACAGAATGGCAACGTAAACCGTTTGCCGACATTCTTTCAACTCTTGTTCGATTGGAGGAAGCGGGACGAGATTATCGGTTGATTAAGCCAGCTGAGATTGTGTCGGGTGGAGCGGATATTGCCAATGATGCGATTTATTTTCTCACCGAGCGAATCGAAGAATGGCAACTTTCCCGCGAACAAACGATTCAATCTATTTTTACTTTGCGTCATTCTGATGGTTCGTTTTTCCAGCGAACACGATATCCGGCGCTTGAATCGTCCTTGACTTCGTTGGGTTACACGGCAATTCGTGCGTTGGAGATCATGGAATTTGTCCGACTGACCGGTAATCGGAAACTTTTTGAAAGAATCCGGCAATCGTTGGATTATTTGAAACGTTGTGATGTTCCGCGTGGCGGGTGTTACCGTGACACGCCGTTCCACACTCCCGACCTTTTAACAGCGGCAACTCTTGTTTGGCTTTATACTTGGGCGTTTGAATTTTCCGGCGAAACAGAATATCTGGAATGGGCAAACCGTTTTGCGTTTATGGGGTTGCCGTTTGTTTACCAATGGCAGAACCGTGAAAACATGCTTTATGTTGCTGTTTCAAAGTTGGGTGGAACGGAGCGTCGTTTGCCGCTTTGGTTTGGTGTTACACGGACACGCGACGGAATTATTTTCGGCTATGCGTTGAATCTTCTTGCCCGATACGATTCGAGTGTTGATTGGAAACGTCCGGCGATGGGGATTCTCCATGCGATGGAAAAAATCCAATACACGGATGGAGCCGAAGCCGGTTGTGTTCCTGATGTTTTCAATGTCCTCACACAAGAACGCCTGTCTTGGAAAATCAATCCGTGTGCGTTAGTTTCTTTGAGGCTGGCAATTGAAAATAAAGTTGATTCGTTTTTTGTGTTGACCAATGAGGCAAAAACGGAACGTTATGTTTCGCCTTATCCGTTACGTTGGACGACTCAAGGAGTTGAAGCCTACGATGTTCCGCCGGACAGAAAGTTCCAGATTCTTCGCAACGGAAACAACATCATTCGAGCCGAAGGAAAACTAATTATTCCGAATTAGTTCCTTGATTTTTTGTACTATAATCTTATTAACTGGACTTTGGCAAAGTTGTGTTTCACACTGTAAATCAAAGGGTTTGAAACATTGAAATCACCCGATTTTGCTATATTATTGTATCGTATATTACGTTTATAAAATTTGTTCTAAAAATCAATATGTTGAAATATCAAGGGTTTTACAAATATTGTTTCAATAATATTTGTGCTTTTTTTGTTTCATAATGTGCAAAAATTGAGCAAAATTGGATTATAAGTCCTTTTGATATAACTAGTTATAAAATTTGCAAAAGTCCAGTTTTAACGAAAATTCTACGGAATCATTATCCCAAAAAAATTTTTTATTTTCCGGCTTGACAAGTGCCGATGAATCGTGTAATATTTTGAACATATTGATTTCTGTTTTTAAATTTTAATTTTTGGAGACCATTTTTTTATTTTGAAGAATAAATTGCCCGAATTTTTGTTCGGGTATTAACAATATCGAGT
>JAIRTV010000191.1 GCA_031254675.1 Planctomycetaceae bacterium
GGAAATCAATTTTCCCAATAGCGTTATCGATGGCGTTGCTGATGAGGAGTTGTTCTGTTCCGGTGCGGTTGGTGTCGCTCCATTTGGTTGTACCGCAACCACTCAACAATAACACGAAAACTGTTATGAAGATAATAATTTGGTTTTTTTGTTGAGTAATAGTTGGTAATAGGGGCATTCTTCCGGCTTCTCACAACATCCATTTTGTGGAGTAACTCTCGCAGAAAATTTACGGAATCATAACAATTTAAACTATTACCGTAAAGAGCGAATTAAAAAAACAACCAAAATAAGAAATGTCGCTCCAAAATAAGGGTTGTTTTCGACGTTGTGTCGAATGTATAAGGTAGGTGATGTTTCGCCGAAGGGCTTTCACCCACCATCAAGTCGGCTATCGCCAACGCGACCGCGGATGAAAATCCTTCGGCGAAAGGTTGCCCACCTAAAAAGAAGCAATAAATTCAGGACAGTACCAAATTGTGCGTGGTTTGTCATGCTAAGTTAGAGAAAAAGTCTAGTAAATTAGAAAAATTATTTTATCGCCAACCCAAACAGAAAACCCAATAGTTCCCAATAGCTTGAGCAACAATTTGCCGCGAGCAAAATATGTCGCAACAATAATAATGGTTTTCGATAGGATTGACTTTTGTTTTCAATCCGGTAGAATTTTTCAATAAATTTTTTCTGTTCGAATTAACCATTTGAGATAAATAGGCGAGAAATAAAATGACAATAAGTGTTGTATTAGTCGGTGTAGGTGGGCAAGGGATTTTGTTAGCAAGTGAAATTGTTGCGCAAGCGGCGGTTGTAACGGGTTTCGATGTGAAAACAAACGAAGTACACGGAATGGCACAACGTGGCGGATCGGTTATTGCGCAAATTCGTTATGGCGAAAAAGTGTTTAGTCCGCTTGTTCCGAAACGTACGGCGAAAGTTCTTGGTTCGTTGGAACGGATTGAATGTTTGCGGTATTCTGATTACCTTGCGGCGGACGGTTTGGCGGTTGTTTCGAATCAAAAGATTATTCCGGTAACAGCATCAACCGGCGGCGCACCGTACCCTGAAATTGACGAACAATTTCTATCTCAATATTTTTCCAAATTGGTTTATCTTGATGCGATTTCTGTTGCTTCGGCAATGGGCAATACCAAAGCCGCCAATACCATTTTACTTGGAGCTATGTCCATTTCTCTTGATCTTCCCGAAACATCATGGTTCGAAGCGATTCGTCGGAGTGTTAAGAAGCAATTTATTGATATCAATATTGCTGCATTTCAAAAAGGCAGAGAAATCGCAAACAATCGAATAAATTGAACACAAAATACCACGGCAAAGAACAGAATAAAAAAATTCCGCGTTCAAAGAAAATCGTTTACAATGGTTGGATTTGGTCGTTTTTCAAAAGGCGAAACGAAAAAACCACCAAAACGGAAACAATAAAACAACAGCAAAACAATACCATTGGAGGAAATGAGCCATGACGTTCCGAAACAGATGTTAATCCTTGTGTCTCTACTATTTTTTTGTTATTTTCTTCAGTAGGCGTTATTTTGTCGGCAACACTTGCCGGAATTGGTTGAGTGAGCGAATGATTGGCGGAATCGTGTTTTTCGGACGAAATATTGGCAACACATTCTTGTGTTTGTTGTTTTTCTTCTTTCAGTGATTCTTCTGGAGGTTGTTTTTCCGACGTTTCCAAACTTTGGTGTCCGACTTGAATGATTGGTGTTTTGTCCGACGAATCAACCGAAGATTTGGCACGAACACCGAAACTACCGTAGCGAAATTCGGTTGACAAATTTATTTCCGTCCAAGCGGCGGTTTGAACTTTGTGAAATGTTACCGGATTGGATTCAAACGACAACGGCGCAAGCGGAATTTCGGGAACAGAGGACGAATTTTCGGGGTTTTCCAATCCGGTTGGTTTGGGTTGGGAAGTTTGAATTTCGTCAACCTTTTTTTCAAAAACGGAAAACGAACTTGGTGGTACGGGTTGGGTGTAACGTCGCGAACCGGAATGCGTGCCGAAGGACAGGGATGATCCGGCAAGGTCTGTTCGACGTTGTTGCGAAGCGGAAACGGCAACATGTTCGGTTGAAATTGCCGGACTAATACTTTCGCTCAAAAGATGACGCGGTCCGCCTTGTTCGATGGAGGCGAAATAAACTTCCGGTCGTGACGGAAGCGATTCCATGGAGGAGCGGGTTTGGTTCAGAAAGCGATTAACTCGTTCGCAGTAACTTCCGGCGGTACTTCGTACCATGTCGGAGCCGAACAAAACGCCGGCTAATTCTCCTTTGGAATTGAGGATGGGACCGCCTGAATCGCCTTGACGGGCGCTGACCGAAAGATCAACAATTTCGTATTGCGGCGCCGAACCGTCACGCGGAATTTCTGGAGCAAGATAACGTACACAATGTCCCCCCGCCAAACGGTAAGACCCGGAACCGTATCCGGCAATCCAAAGCGGATCACCTGGTTTGGGCGTTGTTTGCGAAATGGGAAGAAACGGCACCGAACGAGGTGGACGCGAAATAACAATTAACGCCAAATCCCACTTCTGATCCGACAAAATAACTGCTCCGTAGGAAGAAAAACCGTTTGGAAAATGAATATGAACCAATCCATCCGCTCCGTAAATAACATGCCAATTGGAAAGAATCAAACCATATTCGCCGTAATTACCAATATAGGAGCCGCTTCCGAATGATTGACCGCTTTGGTCAAACGCGACCAAACGAACAACATTCGGAAATTGCGATAACGAAGGAGTGTTCTGGGATTCCGACAAAGCGGCAACACGCGAACCGGAAATTTGCGAATTTGAAACTTGTACGTTTGAGACTTGCGCGTTTGAACTTGGCGAACCGGAAATGGGTAAACCGGAAACTTGTGAACCGATTTTTTTTGACGGTTGCGCTGCAATTGAAAAGGACGGTAAACCGGAAGATATCGATGATGCGGAATAACTTGATTGGGTAAAAGTAGGATTCCGTTTGGGGATACCGAAATCTTCCGCCATCGCTATCGAAACAGGAAGAATGATCGTTACAATTGTTAGAATAATTATTTGCCTTAATCTTTCCTGCAACCCCAAAAGAGGAATGTCTGATTGCTTTATCTGGTGAAACAGGTTTTGAAAGTGTGTCAACAGTTCCATGACAATTCATTCGAAAACAATAATGTTCGGCTGATGATCTGAATTTCGTGTTACCAATGACGATAACAGAACCCAATGACGTAACGCTTTATAAATGGTGAAGACTCTGGTTCTGGTATTTATTGGCTGTTGCGGAAAATGATATCAGAACTGGTTCTTTAATGGTGGTTTTCGGAATACTTGGGCGAATGACTAAAAAAAGAATCAGGGTGTTGTTTCGACCGTGCCATTTCGTAAAGACGGAGCAATCGGAGCAATCGGATTCAAGCAACCAATAATAAAGATTCCG
>JAIRTV010000224.1 GCA_031254675.1 Planctomycetaceae bacterium
CTTTATGTTTTTAACCGATTTGAAAGGTATTCTCATGACTAAAATTGTTGCGTTTTTTAAGATGGTTGTGTTTGGGATTGTTTTTTTGATGTTGTGGTCGATGATGCTGGTTGCGGCGGAACCGTCCTTAACACCAAACGGGATCAAATTTCCGTTACAAGGTTTGGATGATCTCATTTTTTCGTATCCCAATCTTCAAGACAGTAGCCAGAAAGATTTAACAAAAATTTTCGATAAATCAATCACCAATAATGGTAATCATGCCGTCGTTAAATATGAAGGCGGTACGGAAATTGTTTTTGTTAAAAAAGGGAACGGATTGATCGAAATGAGTATCAAAAATCCACCGAATAATTTGGCAGCGTTTCGGATCGGATGTAACATTCCTTTTGCCATCAACGAAGGCGGAAAATATAGTTTCGATAATCAGGAAGCAAAACCGTTTCCAATGGAAAAACCGGCAAAACCTCATCTTTATCAAGGAAATACCCAAGTGATGCAATTAACCGCTCCCAGCGGCGCAACAATTCATTTGACCGGTCTGGAGCAGGGAACTTTTTTTCAACTTCAAGACAATCGCGAATGGAATTGGTCAATCTTTCACGTCTGGTTCAGTTGTCCCTACAACAAAGATCACGCTACAATTAATCTGACATTTTCGTCCGGTAAAGACATGAATCTTAGTGTTACTAAAATGGTTGATCGGTTTGGACAAGATTTTGTTCGGGATTTTCCAGACAAAATTTCGTCCGAAGAAGAACTCCAAAAAGATGCCCAAACGGAAAAACAATATTATGATTCGTTTTCGAAACAGAAAAATCTTGATATTTACGGCGGATTTGAGGGAAGTGGCAAATTGTTTGGTTTGAAAAAAACCGGATTTTTTCATGTTGAAAAATCAAATGATCAATGGTTTCTTGTCAATCCCAATGGTAACGCTTTTTTTCATCTTGGTCTTTGTAGTTTCAACCCCGGCGAAGATTATACGTACACCGAAGGGCGTGAATCAATTTTTGAATGGTTACCGCCGCGAACCGGAGAATTTGCAACAGCATGGAATCCGCAAGCGTGGTGGAACGATAAAGCGGTTTCTTTTTATCTCGCCAATGTGATACGAAAATATGGAAAACCGTACAATTCCAATGAATGGGCGGCGCGAATGATTGATCGAGTTCGTGCGTTTGGGTTTACATCAGGCGGAGCGTTTTCAAGTATTCCGGCAACCTTTACTGAAAAACAATTTCCGCATGTCCGCATGTTCGGATTCTGGGGGCTTGGTTACGATATTCCGGGCGCACGTGGATTTTTTGATGCGTTTAATCCGGAACTTGTGAAAAAAATTGACAATATTTTTGCGAACGATATTGCTCCGCATGCGAATGATCCGTTGGTGATTGGTTATTATCTTGCCAATGAACAAGGTGCCGAAGATTTACCGCGTGCTTTGCCTGCCTTGTCCGGTCAATTTGTCGTCAAAAAGAAATTGGTTGGATTTTTAGAACAAAAATATGGCGATATTAAAAAATTCAACACCGCATGGGAAATGCAAGTGGATTCGTTTAACGCCCTTCTCGAACCGGGACTTCCCGTAACAACCAAATCGGCGTCGGAAGATATTACGGAGTTTACGGAAATTTATCTCGATCAATATTATTCGTTACTTTCTGAAACATTTCGCAAATACGATAAAAATCATCTTCTGCTCGGCAGTCGTTGGCAACCCGGTACGGCAAACAACGAAATGTTGGTTCGAATTTGTGCAAAATATTGCGACATTATTAGTGTCAATTATTATACTGTTGCTTTTGATGTCAATTTTCTTAATCGTCTCGAAAAATGGTCAAGCGGTAAACCAATGTTGCTTAGCGAATGGCATTACACTTGCACGGCAGAATCGGCGTTGCCTGGCGGTCTCGGCGGCGTTAATACGCAAACAGAACGCGGTCTCGCTTACCGAAATTACGTCGAACAGGCAGCGGCAACAGGTTATGTTGTCGGTGTCGAATGGTTTACGTTACTTGATCAGGCACGTGCAGGACGGTTCTTTGAAAAGAATACCGGCGAAAAAGCCAATACCGGTTTATTTTCTGTTACAGATCGTCCTTGGAAAAATTTTGTTGCGGAAGTAGTCAAAACAAACAAGGATCTTTGGAGTGTTCTCACCGGTCAACGTGAACCGTTTCGGTTTGACGATCCACGATTTGTTACGAAATCACAAGGTTCCGGTAAACAGACTATTTCCGCAACATGGGTTGAAACGCCGTTGAATATTGACGGCAGCCGCGATGATTGGCCGGGGCAACCGCCAATTCGGATTGCGGAAAACCGTATGGTACTCGGTACCGACTCCGCCGGAATGAGTGCGGCGTTCCGTGTTGCCTGGGACGCGGAAAATTTGTACGTTTTCGTTGATGTTACAGACAAAACTTCCGGAAAAAGTAACGTTAAAGGAGCTGATCTTTGGCAAGGCGATTGTGTGGAATTGTTTGTCGGTTACGAAAATCTTGACAAACCGGGCAATCTGATATTTAGTGACCGTCAAATTCTTCTTGGTGCCAATCCGAAAGAAAATGATCAAACCTTTATTCGTAACGCTCCGAAACAACAAAAAAACATCAAACGATCTGTTACACTGAAACCGGACGGCACGGGGTATTATCTTGAAACAGCTATTCCGTTTACGTTACTCGGTTTCATTCCGAAAGAGGGGCAAGAAATTTTGTTCGATATTGCGATTGACGACAGCGAGGACGGACAAAGCCGTCAACGTCAATTCGTGTGGAATGGCGATAACCGCGTTTCCGGTGAACGCGGCGGTTGGGGACGAATACGTTTCATAAAGTGAAACAAGAGAACGAAAAAGACACAAAACCAATTGAAAAAAATAAAATCAGGTTAGAGAAAAAGGTCTAATCTCGGAAGATTCATTTTAAGACGAATGATCGAATAGTTTTTTCTCTATTTTATTTTAACGGGCGGCGGACATGGCGTTGCGAACAAGATTCCGCATTTGTGAAGCCGACGCTTTTTGATTCGTGAAAAGTTTGAATTGCAAACAGGCTTGACCAACAAACATTTCAACTCCCGAAACAGTAATACATCCTTTTTCTTTCGCCGATTTCAGAAGCAACGTATTTTCGGGATTATACACCGCATCAAATACAACCATTCGCGGTCGCAACGCCGATTTATCAAACGGCGATTCGTCCACATTCGGATGCATACCAATCGGCGTACAATTAACCAAAATATCTTGTTTCAATTTATCCCGCGACTTCCAATCGACGATTTCACAATCAAGATGTTTTCCCAAATCATAAGCACGGTTGCCGTTAATATCTGTAATTGTTACGAAAGCACCGCGTTTTTGTAACCCGTAAGCCAACGCCATTCCGGCTCCACCCGCTCCAAGCACTAACGCATTTTTACCGTCGAGAACACTTTTTTCGTCCATAAAATTTCCACCCAACACCGCTTCAATACTAGACACCGCCGCAACATAATCAGTATTGTAACCCAGCCGCTCTCCGTCACGAAATACCAACGTGTTACACGCCCCAATCTTCTCAACCGCCGGATCCATCTTGGTTAAATGTTTCATCACCGCCACCTTATGCGGTATCGTTACACTTAAACCTTTAATATCAAATTCTTTCGCCCGTTGTATAAAATCCGGAACATTATGATCGTCCAACGGAAACGGAACATAAATAGCGTTGATTTTTTGTTCGATAAATGATCGGTTATGAATCAACGGACTCAAACTATGTCCAATAGGATTGCCAATAATTCCGTAAACAGTGGTATCCGCATCGGTTTGGTCATAATGATACAAATCAAGCAGCTCTTTATAAACCAACATACCAGGAGCAATCAACCGGTCTTGGGAAAAAGTAGCATAAGTGTACGGCATTCCGAATTTTTTTGCCAAAATCCGCGTCGCTTTGCCCATTTCACCCATGCAGATTCCAATCACTCGAACACCTTGATCACCGAGTTGT
This sequence comes from Planctomycetaceae bacterium, assembly GCA_031254675.1. Lineage (GTDB taxonomy): Bacteria > Planctomycetota > Planctomycetia > Pirellulales > Thermoguttaceae > WRKP01. The sequence continues at coordinate 4,002 of JAIRTV010000224.1, forward strand.
TTGGCTTCGCGATTTTTCTCCCGAATAAACGTAACAAAACGAAACATGTCGTCTGTTGTTTTGGGGTTGACCGCAATTTTGATGAAATACGGCGATTTCGTCAACATTTCACGATAAAGTGCATCGAGATTTTCCGGTGTTTCATTCAAATTGTGGTAACTAATAATGCGTCGTGTTTGTCCAAACGGCGGAACTTTATCCGCAATATCAACTTCCAAATCAACAAATTCCGGTGCAGCGACAATTGCCGACCGAAGAAGTTGTAAACGTTTTTCTTCGGAATCGCGCCAAAGTCCGCCGTCTTGCGTGCGGCGTACTGTAACAATAACAGCGGTTGGGCGGTTGGGAATCAAACGGTGAATATCAGGTTCGCGACGCAAAAAATCAAGACGGAGTTCCACAAACGATACGCCGTCAGCGGCAAGATTTTGGTGTTCGGTAATCATCCGAGTATGACTACCGCACGCAACGATAACACATATCATGGTCAATCACAAAATAAGAATATTGTACCGATAAACGGATTTTGTCCGATTTCCTTCAAACCGTAACAACAAAACCCGACGTGACGATCTATTTATTTTCCGCTCCACAACTGCATGTCACAAAAAAGTCGGCTAACAGATTCGTGGCAATGAATACGGCGTATCGCTTCGCCGAGCAATGGGGCAACGCTCAAAATTTTCAGATTCGGTAACAACTCTTCCGGTAACGGAATTGTATCGGTTAGGATGATATTTTCAATGGGTGCGTTACGAATATTGGCAACAGCGTTACCGCAAAGAACACCGTGAGTTGCGCCGATATAAATTTTCTCGGCGCCATGTCGGCTCACCAAATGAGCGGCGCCGCAAATGGAACTGCCGGTACTAATCATATCATCAAAAATCAGAGCGATTTTTCCTTCAATTGGACCGCCAATCAAATTCGCTTGTTCGACGCGATTACCGAAACGGCGTTTATCGATAATTGCCAGACTTCCGCCCAGCGATTTGACATGTGATGCGGCGCGTTTGATACTTCCTTCGTCGGGACTGACCACCACCACGCGATCTTCGGTGTAGCCGAGATTCCGAAAAAAATTATCGAGAACCGGCGCGGCAGTCAGATGATCAACCGGAATATCAAAAAATCCCTGAATTTGAGCGGCATGGAGATCCATGGAGAGAATCCGATCAGCACCGGCGCGAGTCAAAATATTGGCAACAAGTTTTGCGGTAATCGGTACTCTTCCTTCATCTTTTCGATCTTGGCGTGCGTAACCGAAATAAGGAATCACCGCCGTAACACGGTCAGCACTGGCACGTTTGAAACTTTCGATCAAAATCAAAAGTTCCATTAAATTGTCGTTTACCGGCGGACATGTCGGTTGAACAATAAAAATGTCTTGACCGCGAACATCCTGTTCAATCTTACATTGGGTTTCTCCATCCGGAAAATTACCAACAGTAAGTTGACCTTGCGGAATACCGAGATAATCGCAAATCTGTTTGGCTAAACAAGGATTGGCTCGTCCAGAGAAAATTTTCAAATCGTTCATAGCGTGAATGAAAAACGAGGAAAAAATGGGGAAAAATCAGGGAAAAAAAGTATATCCGATAACGTTCCATTTGACAACACTTCCCACTTTATTTTGTCAAAATCCAGGTAAGCGTTCACGGTAATTTTCTCTCTTGCGTGTTTTTTTGTGGATTGTATAATCCGGTTATGAGAATTTTACTTGAAAGTATTGAATCGAAGGTATTGCGATTGGAGCGAGAAAACGCCGAACTGAGGTGTATTATTTCCGAGCAAGTGTTTTTGGGTTTGGATGTTGCGAGGCTCTGATTTTTCGGTGTTTCATATTGGTGGTCGCAGTAGTGCCAAGTTGTGTTGAATAGACATGTTACTCAGGGAACAAGAAGCGAAAAAGGAAATCAATTCTGGGAACGCTTCTGGAGTATACTACAAACCTGCTCTCAACAATCCACAAATATAATGCAATTCCTGAAGGATCAAATCCACTGCCCAATGGACTCACCATATATAATGACAAACCAGGGCATGCAATGATCGTAACAACATCAAAATCCATGCCTATTCAAGAGTTCATGCAATTAATGACTAGTACAATTGAATCTTGGACTAAGGTACAGCCTCCTGGAAACTGATAACACACACAGAACAAATATGACAAAATGAAAACAATAGATATTGACTATCTAAATACCATCATTGAATCAGGAAAGTCTATTGATGAGATTTTCGATAGACTGCTTGATGCGGCTAGGGAAGCCAAACAAAATGGAATGACTCAAAAAGAAGCGGCTGATTTGTTTAGCAAGCTCGGTGATGATGGTATCAATATTTCAAGTGAATTAGACGGTTGTATAGCATCAATTGTCGAAATAATTGTTGGCTACTGTTGCGACAATCTAAAAATATGGGAGGGAATACTTTCAGAGTAAAATGTTCGTAACCCTGTGCTTGTCCGAAAGATTTGAAATGGCTTAAAATTACCGGTACAATAATAGAATTGGGGAGAATTTTTAGGCAATGCAACAAGAAATGAATCGAATTATCGTTTTTATAATATTCAAAAAATGACAAAATTGTTCAAAATTTGTGTTTTTCGCATACCATGACCGCAGATTGATCATTGATAATCTGGTTGGCACGATAAATTAAATTCGCTCAACACGAATGATTGGTAGGTACAATTGACCTTCAAGAAATTCGAGATGAAGTTTTATTTTTGTTCTAGATTTATCGGCAATACACATTCGTGGTTTTGCGCATGGAGTTGAATGTTTGACGATCAATCATGTTTCTATTTGTAGTTTTGCGTTTGCGGCATGAATGATGGTAATAAACTTCGTCTTATCAATCTGCGATTACCGTATGCACAAGACACAATTTTTGAACAATTTTGTCGTTTTTTTATTACAGAAACGATAATTCACTTCATTTCTTGTTGCACTGCCTAAAAATTGTCCCAAATCTTATTATCGTACAGATCATTTTAAGTTAGTTCAAAGTTCCGGGATAAACGCACTTGGAGTCAAAATTTGATTTTCAGGTACAGTAGAACATATTATAAAAACAATTGCATATTTTACATCATCCGTTAATGAGCAACGTTCATAAATAATAAAATCTCGATTTTTTTTAAGCCCTCGTAATTCAAGTTTTTTTTCCACCATGGTGGTGTGGTGTTGATAATACACTGGTAAAAATAAAACTGACCGATGGTCTCCATATCTAACACAAATATCAATTGGCAGTGCCCATAATGTTGTTGCGCAACATACAATTAAAATATTGACAATATGCAAATATTGGATTGATATTTTTATAAAACCATGTAATTTTGTTTTATCTTGAAAAATTTTATACAACAATATATTCGTAACTTTATCTAAGCTAATCATTAATAATGCTATTCCCCAAGAAATGACTAAAATATTTTTACTCGACACCAAAAATGATATAAGTAAAAGTAAAAAAGGTAATTTAATTGGTATTTCGATGAAATATTTCATAGTATAAAAAATTAATCTTTATAATTATTTTCTAACTGGACTTTTGCAAATTTTATAACTAGTTATATCAAAAGGACTTATAATCCAATTTTGCTCAATTTCTGCACATTACGAAACAAAAAAGCACAAGCATTATTGAAACGATATTTATAAAACCCTTGATATTTCAACATATTGATTTTTAGAACAACTTTTATAAATACAATATACGATACAATAATATAGCAAAGTCGGGTGATTTCAATGTTTCAAACCCTTTGATTTACAGTGTGAAACACAACTTTGCAAAAGTCCAGTAAAATTTGTTTTGTTGCAAAACCGACAATCTGAGAAGCAATCTCTGCTCTGGCTATTTGATAAAGTTCGGTGTTTTCTTGCTCCAATCGCAATACCTTCGACTCAATACTTTCAAGTAAAATTGTCATAACAGAATTATACAATTCACAAAATTCCACGCAATAGAGAAAATTACCGTGAACGCTTACAAATCCAGAACATGGAAATAAAATCATTCGCATGATCATTGCCCCAAAATATTCCAATGATACTTTTGCATTTATTCCAGTACAAAAAAAGGTGTTACGGGAAATTGAGGAATTTGTGTGCGTATATTATCCAGGTAAAGCCCCATCGCCTCAACCGGCAACGGTTTAACGCCGAGAAAATCGTACAGCGGCGAGTCTTTCGGAATAGTAAGCCGACCACGAATTTTTCGAGCGTCGGCAGGAACACGGTTTTGGTTTGCTTGTTGCAATCCTTTGGTTTCAATAAATAAATCCGGCAACCAAGGAAGCATGATATTTTCAAGAAATATATTTCGGTGATTATTCCGTACGAAATAATCACAACCGACGGCAATATTTCGTACAATAAAATTCCGGTCGGCATTTTGTTTCAATTCGGCGTAGTCGGAATATTTTGAACGATAAGCTTCGTTGTCGGGGTCGAATCCGTTTGCTCTGGCGCGTGTACCGAAATTTTTGTCCAGATTTTCGAGCCAACGTTTTTCGCCCCAAGGACTGAAACTGACCGCATATTTACAATCAATCATTAAATTACTGTCAACAATATTATCCTTGCCGCCGTGAATTTGAACGCCGCCGAAGTGACCGCCGCTTGACCGGAAAAAGACATTTCCGTACATCAACACACTGCTGATCATATCGTCCAACCGGATTCCCGCTTGCCCCGCAACATCCCGACCACTCCCAATGTGATGCCAATAATTGTACCGAATCACAATTCCGCGTATAAACGGATTACCCCAAAGATCAATTCCTGCTTGATCATCCGATTCGTAAACCACACTGTGAATCTCATTAAACTCAATTACTTGTTCCATCCCCTCACACCGAATCGCGTGTGCCGGCGAATCGCAAAATAAATTGTGCGAAATTCGATTGGCAACTCCGTCAATAAAAACAGCCGGAGCATAAGCACGGTCAATACGACTAAAATCATTAACCACACAGTTTTCAATAAAACAATCGCCGGGGCTTAACGTTTTAATATCTCCGCCTTTCAAATGAACTCCGCCGCCGCCAAGAGTTCCAAAATCGCAACTCAAAACGCCATGCCTTCGTCCTTCGATTCCAAGTCCCCAATTTCCGAAACGATAAAATCCGCAACCGGTAAACCGTACTTCTTCACCACCGGTAACTCGTCCCGCCGTTCCCGAACCTTCTTCAAACGTCAACCCATGAAATGTTGTAAAAGAAACATCTTTAATGTTCAAAAACTCTTTCGGAAATACAGACAATCGGACAGGAGCAGCGTTCAAATCAACTCCTTCCGGCGGATAAAGATACAGTTTGGCGTTCGCCCGATCAAGATACCATTCGCTCGGCAAATCAATTTCTTCCAAAAGATTGAAAACATAGTAAGGCATATTTTCACGATGTCCGTAAGGATTATTTGTTGCAAGAACAACCTGTTTCTTTTCCGTATCGATTTTATCAATCCGGCAACTCGTCATTGCCCAAAGATGTCCCCAATATCCGAAAGCCATGATGTCTTCGGCTTCCGTCCAACGTTCATGACGCGGATCGAAATATTCAAAAATCCCGGATTTTCCCGATTCCGGCGTTTTGAAAAAACCGCGATGAATTTTGCCGGTTCGGACAAACGCATTTTCGGACGCTTTTAACGGATCAATAGCGTCGGGTTGTGCGGCGTTAGGCCATCGCGCAATTTGTTGCGGTTTATTGTCAATAAACAACTCAACCGCCGGAGCAGCGTTCAATCCGTTTTTACCGTAACCACGCGGAGTCACCGCCGGAAATTGTTGAATTTCAGCAATATCGGCAACATAAACAAATTCTTGCGCTTTTTCCGGCAAGCGTTTCAAAATTAACGGATCATCGACTTTTTGGAATCCGCTTACGGTAACACCGCCGGAAAAAACCGGTTTTTCATTAGGAAAAGCACGGTAAACAATGGGAGCGTCCGCCGTACCGGAATCCTGCAATTCCAACGTAAATGTTTCCGTTACAGGATAAACACCGCCGCGAATGATAATTTCAACACCGCCTTTGGGCAACCCGATTTCTGCTTTCAATTTTCGTACAGCATTACGAGCCTGAATAAGTGTTGCAAACGGTTCTGATTCTGTACCGGAATACTTTTGTTTATCGTTCAATTTAACATCCGGCGCAACGAAAAATTTCTTCGTTGGCAAAAACGTTGCCGGAAACGGAGTCTGCGGTTGCGGAAGAGATTGGTCTTTTGAACTTTTCGCATCCTGGTCTTGACGATAATTTCGATACAATAAACTCGGTTCGCTCGAAACGCCGGATTCTTTCGATGTTTCACGAACAATTTCCGTTTCGCGATTTCGTAAACTATTCCAATGTTGTTTTGCTTCGGCGGTTTTACCTTCAGCAAAAAGAGCTTCAGCGTAACATTTTTCGACGGCGAAACGTTGTTTGGCGTCAAGTGTTATCGTTTTGTCATTGAGAATCCATTGATAAATGTTACTAGAAGCGACCGCCAACGGAGTATTCCATTCAGAAGGAATAAATTGCCGTAACAACGAATTTGTCCATTCTTTCGGAAATTCGGGATCGTTAAGTAATATATTCGCAAGACGTTGCGATTTCATAACATTTCCGGCAATCGCGGCAAGTTTCACTTGAAAATTTCGGAACGAAAAACGATAAATCGGCAACATATCGGATTGGAGTAATTCATCAATTTTCTGCGACGCTAAAACAAACTCTTTGTCTAACACATCATCAATAGCATGACGATAAAGTTTGGACAAATTTTCCGGCAATTTCGGTTGAAGCAGGGCGTGTTGCAATATTTCTTCTGGAGTAATTGCCGATTGATAAACGGCGGTTTCGGCAATATCCATTTTCACCGAACCGACTCCGGCATTATTAAATCCGATACGAAAACCCCACGATGGTTGCGTGAAATCGCCCGAATAATCTGCAATAGCGTACAATAATCCGTCGAGATAAATCCGCATCGTTTTGCCGTCCCAGGTTGCGGCGATATGTTGCCAAATGCCGTCTGGAAGCGGTTGATTGCCGGACAGATTGTGTGATTTTGAATGATCCGGTTTGCCGATACTGAACGTCAATTTTTGAGACGGATAATCGGTTGTCAGCCGAAAACCGGAATCCCAACCATTTCCGTAACCGAATAATGTCCCGTTTGTAGAATTGTTGTTACCTCGTTCTGTGCCTTGACTAAGTTTCCGTATCCGCATTTCAATACTAAACGCTTTGTCAATCTGAAGTTTTGGCGATTCAAAATATCCGGCGTCGAGTCGAACCGCTTGAGAACCGGCAAACGCTCCATCGACTATTTCGAACGGTTTATTTGTTTTGTACAAAAAATCGGAAGTTTTGGAATTTTGTTTCGGTGCGAGATTCCGAACAATTTTTGTTTCCGCAACAGAATTATCGAAAACGTAATATCGGATCAAATCGGGATGCCCGATAACAGTTTGCTGATGCTTATCCCAATCTTGCGATAATACAAAAGAGCCAAGAAAAAACGTACTCAAAAAAAACATAACAAAAGAAAATGTTTTCATCATCCTAATCCTCATAACATAAAATGAACGGCAAGATTTGCCACAAATTTCAAAACAACTGCAAAATTTTACCACAACAGCAACAAAATTAAAGAGCCATGAGATTTTTTGCAATATTTTAACAGAATTTTCGTTCAAAGATAAACTTCAAGTGGGCAATGTGTGCGGCAATTTGGCTTGCACTCAACCACTAAATTACGTACAAACAATATATAATAACAAAGCCCAAAACATTTTTCTAAGACAATTAACGTTTTAGAATCGCAGGTGTCATGTCTGTATTTGACTTTAAGTTTTAAATTTTATCAATTTTACGAAATTGTGTAACGCGAGTTTCACGGCTCTGGTCGGATCAAGCGAGAATGCGTACAATAAACGACAAAATGCAGAACAATATTTTTTTTCCGCAAAATCACATTGAGCATAACGAAATTGGAAAACCGCTTTTCGTTTTCGAATCCAGTGTTTTGGATAGGGGTAACGTTTAATTGCTTTATTCATTGTCAATTCTGCGGATTCGTATGTTTTTCGTGTTGATCGGATGGAGCGTTCGCTGTGTTCACGTATAACTGCGCCGCCACCTTCGATAATTTTGATTCGTTCGCCATGTTCATAAACACGAAGCCACAAATCATAGTCTTCCGATAAAATTGCCTCCACATCATACAAACCACCAACTTGATCAAACAACGATTTACGTAACATCACAAGATTCGATTGAATATAACAATCTTGAAAAATTGCCTCGAATGTAACTTCATTTTGTTCAGGATAAATACGATGCCATTTGTTTTTGTTATGATTTCCTTCTTGGCTATAAAGTTGATCGATTACTATCGAAATATCAGGATGGTCGCCCAAATAATCATAACAACGTTTTAGATGACCGGACAAAAAATAATCATCGCTGTCAAGGAATGCAAGAATCTGATATGTTGCAGCTTCAATTCCACGATTTCTCGCTGAACCGCAACCTTGTGTACGACAATCTGCCGGTTTGTCAAGCCAAATAATCGAATCACCAAAAGAAAGTGCAATTTCTTTACTCTTGTCTGTCGATCCGTCGTCGGAAAGAATAACCTCAACAGGAAAATCAACTTCTTGCGTTATCACTGAATCGATACATTCTTCAAGATATTTTTCGCGATTATAAACCGGAATAATAACAGAAACACCGTTTTGTGATATTGGCATCTTTTAATTATCGTAATGTAAGTTTATTGTTTATACTAAATCGTAACAGAAAATGGTAGGACATTATAAAATCGTAAACACGTTTTTAAAATGTCGTTAAATACTAATTCCTAATAGACTCGATACGCAAATTTGCCTTGAAAAGGCGCAACACATTAACCCTATGCGCCGCATGGTAAAAATCTTAACATCTCTATTCGTTATGGTGCATTTCTTTTAATAAAAACTTCGATTTCACCATTTATGATAGTACTCATTTTTGTTTCGATTGTGTGTGTTGGTGGAATTAAACGTGTAACATTAGTAAAATCTTCGTTATTACGGCGGCTGATACAAAAATCGCCATCGTTAACAAAAAAATCCCATTGATGATAACCACTGTAATTTTCTTGTTTTCCTTCATATTCTTTATGGAACAAGGTAATGATTCCTTCCGGTTTCAATAAATCAAGCATTGACATAATACATTTTAATGGTTGCTCCATGTGGTCAAGAGTATTTCTTCCATTAATCCAATGAAACGATTTTTCTGAAAACATTTCATTGAGTTTTTCGCCTGAGCAAAGTTGTGTTCTTATTGGGGGATTGATACCGTTTTTTTTCAGGATTTCGTCGTACAGATCAGCAAGAACATCTACCGCCGTAATATTCAAACGAATATTTTTATAATTCTTGTTTATACAAGTCAACGGACCAGCACCAACATCAAGAATCAAAATCTCCGACAACGAAAAATTATTAGACAATTGATCTAAAATAGTCGAATGAGGACAACAACAAACGGAATTGTTATCAAGCCGCTCAACATAATCAGAATGCCATTGTGACCCTTTTGATGCAAACCAATGATCCCAAAACAAATATTCTGATATTTTACCGTCTGTACGCAAAAGAGTTTCACCAGTTAGTTTTGAGAGAATCATCAAATTCGCAACATAATTTTTCTCTGGAAGAGTGATCAAAGAATTTAATATTCTTTTAATAAAATCAAGTTGTTTCATTTTTCTTTTATTCAAAAATTTTTTTGATTATCAAAAACATAAATTGCCAAATTTGCCACTTCTGAATTTATACAAATTGGACAAATTTTAACCAATTGTAGATTACTTTTTTCGAGAGTCAATAGGCGGAGACAATAGATAAAAATATTGGAGTAAAGTACTATGTATGTGTAAATACAAAAAATATTTAGTAAAATTTTTTTATGTTTGTAAAAAATCAATTTCATTTCCTTTTAGTCTCATTGTAACAAGACAAAATAAGAATAACATTATTGCAAAACCCAATACCTGATGTTTCAAAAAATTCATAAAAATAACAAGACCACGTCCCTAATATTTATTGTATCATATCATGTTATGGTTGAAGCGTCAACCAATCTCCCAGAAGTTACAGAATCATCCGCTCAACCACAGAAATTTCTCAAAAACAAAAAAATAAAAATGACAACAAAAATAGGCGAGGATATTTGTTTTTTAGGAAAGTACAAGTGTATTAATAAGATATTGAAAATGTAATATGCTCATCTTATTTTGAAATTCTTCTTGATACGAATTTCATTATTTCTTATGGGAATTTCTTCCCCCCTTTTTTCTCTTGCTTTTTGTTGTAATTTTTTTTATGATATATCTTAATGTTTCCTAAAGGGCATCGCCAAACGGTGAACAACATGAACGATCAACCGAACACCAAGACAAGTTGGCAAGAATATTACCGGAATTGGTTTGCGGTTACACTTTGGTTTGGTATTCGGCGTGTTGGCAATAATTCACCCAAAGCACGTACCACGTTACTCTGGAAAACAGTTTTAGAGATTCCCCAAAAAGGGACAGATTTCAGCCGGCAACGATTCCGTCAGTAAGAAAATTGACACAAAATATCTCGGCAAAGCAACAAGATAGAAGAATTGAGCGAAAGATTGTCCACAATTTATTTTGTACTCGAAATATTTAAAAACGTTCTTTTTTGCTTAATGTTTCAAGTACTTTTTCAAGTTGAGGACGAGTGATACAAACTTGTTCAAAATGGGGAGCAGAACTAAAAACTTCTTTGTCTTTTTCGTCTTCAACCACCGCATCGGTTCGAGTTGACATCACTTCGTCTTGCAACGCCGTCAACCATTCGGG
>JAIRTV010000448.1 GCA_031254675.1 Planctomycetaceae bacterium
TTTACCCATAAATCTGTGCGTGGATCGGGTTGCCAAAACGGACTATCCGATGATTTGTTGCCGTCAATCAGATTTTTCGGCGAAAATTCCGCGCGATATTTGTGATGACTATTTGACGTAACATGCGGATAATTGCGTAACCGATGTGTTGACGCATTGGGATTGAACGCAAGATTTCCAGTGGACGCTCCAACACAAGGGGTTTTACTGTCACGTCCTTTGAAATCCGCCAGAAACTTCTTTTGCGTCTCCCAACCACCAAAAGTCATCACCGCAAAATCTTGCAATGAAAATTGTTTTCCTGTGGCAAGATATTCTTTGTACTTTTCCAGATGATCAACTTCGACTTCGGCTTCTTTTAATCGTTTTGCTTCATTGAACAAATACACGCCGCGAAGTTGATCGCCGTTGCGGTGATAAAACGGATTTTTCCATTCATCCCAAGTATTGGCTTCCAACCATCCGCCGCAGTAGGGAACAAGTAAATCAATCCAGCACGCAACACGTCGTTTTTCTTCATCGGAAACCTGAACACCATAGTGCGACGCTTCCATGTATTCCATGAGTTTACTGTTATGAGCTCCGTTGGGGTACGGCGGAATGATTTCCGGTATGCCGCAAGCCTTCATAAAATTCACCAACTCGTCATCGAATCCGTATTTTGTCAGATTCAAATACGATTCGCTGAAATCGCGTCCGGGATGGAAGGCATTTCCTCCTTTCCTTAAATTTCGCCATGTTCCTTGCCATTTGACATGTTTGATCAAATATTCCATATCATACTTGCCGGAATCGCCGAGTAACGACATGGGCGCATCGTTTTTATCGGGATTTTTCGTACCGGTATGACATTGGATGCAATGTTTATCCCAAACCGGTTGAACTTCCCGCCGATAACTGAAACCCATTGGAACATCTTCATCTTGCGGAGCATTGATTCCTAAATAATGGTACGCTTTTTTCTCGCTTTCCGTCATCGAGTTGACCCATTCTTGTACAGGTTCTTCGCCTGGTTTGAAAAATGGGATCAATTCTTTTGGAGCACGGCGGCTGGCTTGTGTTGCCGAAGAAGTTCCGATGAAACTGGTGTTCTTGTCTTCGTGGCAACCAACACACGACAACATTTCACCCGGTTGGATGACTGTCCAACTCCGCATTGTTTGAACAACATATCCTTTTTCGTCCAGTAATTGGAAAAACATGGGCGTTCTCGCAGGAACTTTAAAACAAACGCTCCCGTCGTCTTCAACATCAACCGTTCCGAGAACATGTTTAATATCGTACGTTCCGTTGTTAATCGCAACCGCCGAAGTCGAACGTCCACCAACCGGATGCAGAATCATTTGTGTTGTTGCGGCTGCGCGTCCGTCAAGACCAATCACTCGCAATTGTTTGACCGTTCCGCGTTTAACTCCGGTCATTGCGGGACCAACATAAACATCTTGAACATAAAACGTGCCGTCATTCTTATCAAGATTCACTTGTGTTGGTTTCATTGGCGGAGCCTGACGTGGAGTCATGGCAAATGTTTGACCGCTACCAATTGTCGGATCGTAAATGAGTAATTCACGTTCGCCGGATCTTGCCATCCAATAGATTCCGAATTTGTTCGGATAAACTCGCCTATGCGGATACTTTGTACCGGGATAGGGATTGACCGGTTCGGGAAGATAACTGCAAATGTAATTCTGTTCATCCAAAGGCCAAGGATATTGATACACGGCGCCGGTTGTTCCGACGCGGTTCAAATAGTATTCTCCCCAATTACCCCAAACCGACATATCTTGTCCGTCAATGATTCCTTCTTGTTTCGGAATGACGAATGGTGTTTCGGGACAAATACACACTAAACCTTGATCGTGTTGAGTTCCTTTTGTGCGGTCAATTTCGACCAAACGTCCAATTTGATTACCGTGATGACTGCCAACAATTCCTACGGATTTTTCTGTACCGGGAATACCTCGTACATGAAATAACGATGTCGGGAATGTTGAATTGTTACCGTAATATTCTGTTTGATTTGTTCCGTCGGCGTTCATGATCATGGCGGGTTGTAACGAACCGGCGGCGCGTTCCGCATATTCCCAACGTGTGTACGTAATTCGTCCGTCGGGAAGTATTGACGGATAAATCGAATGGGCATGATCCCAACTCAAACGCCGAATATATCGTCCTTCGCCGTCGCAAGTGTACAAATTTGTTGCGTTTGACCACCAACACGGCGCCGAACTAATACAACGAGTTGATTCAAAAACGAGGTCGCCGTTCGGAAGATAACACGGTTCCATATCGGCAACTCCGTTACCAAAAGTAATCTGTTTCACCGATTTATCCGCAACATTCATCACGTAAAGATGAAAATCATCATCGACATCGTTTTTTCGCATCGAAAAAGCAATTTTCGTACCGTCAAAAGACAGACAAGGATCACGTAACACGCCGGTCGGACAATCAAATAACACGTCGGTCATGATGTTGCCGTCGCCGGAAATTGTCATTAGACAGAGTTCGCTTCCCATTTGATAATCAGGTCCGCATTCGCGAAAATCAGCGTCCGTAATGTGTGTTGTTGCCATAAACTGAGCTTGGCAATCGCCGAAAACATGATGCTTTGTGTATAAATATTGTCGCGGAAAAGAGTTGAACACGGACAATCTTGTTTTGCGGCGTTGCTCACAAAGTTGAAAATAAAACTCTTTCCATTGCGGATTGTTTCCGGAAATATTCGTTTCCAAAAAACGGGCAAGCGTGTTTTCGTGTTCTTTGGTGGTAACGCCGCGATGTTGTAATTCGGCAATAACTTTTTTGACCATTTTTGTTTCAACAGTATTGTTTTCGGTACTGGCGAAACACTTGGCAACATCAAGCGAACCGTAATCTTGATACATCCAATCTTTTTGTAAACGCCAGATCGGATATGGAACTTTGTTACGGTTTTTAATGTCTTCTTCGGATGTTCCCGGTGTGATGGGAGACTTCGCCGAGATTGTCGGAATGACAAACAATAAAAGTAACGACAAAAAAATAAATGTTCCTCGATTCATAGTAAACCTCCAAGAGTTTGAGTAAAAGTGAAAAAAAAGAGATCATCTCAAATTATTTTGATTGATCGTTTCACGTAAAATATGGACGGGTTGTCCGATTTCAAATGTTTGCGTAACGCCTTTTTTCTCAATAACGAGTTCTAATGGCGTAGTTTCTTGTTTCGTATATTTTTCATCAATGAGCGAATAGACTTTGATATCTTCGACCCATTTTCGAGTTGGGCTATCGGGATGATCCCAACCTTGACCGTCCTTTTCGATTTTTGTCAGGATTATTTTGTAATTTCCGGCAGGAACGCCAACAAAATTTCCATGCGTACGAATTGTTGCTTTGCCGTTCTGATCGGTTTGACCAAAAACAACCCAACGATCTGTCACTTTCGGATCATAGAACGCAACTGAAACATCCGAAACCGGAATATTATTTTGCGTTACTTTGATCTGACAAGGATATAGTTTCGGAAAATCAACTGGTCGAGATTCCTGATGACAACCGGAATAAACAACGATTCCGATTACAAAAAAGAAAGTAATAATTAGTTTAGACATTGGAATTAGTTTTTTGTAATGTTTTAAAGATGGGTAATCTTTTGATTACCCATCTTTTGAGTGTTTCAAGTTTGATTAGTAAATTCGTCTGAGTAAACGCAACAAATTTACGGTGTTTGTGATTCGCCACCGTTGATAGAACCCAACGCTCCCCAAACACCATAAGGACTTGGACGAGAATAATAACCGGGTGCGGGATAAGCTCCGTTGTAATTTCCACAATCAATCGTATCGGAAATAAATCGGCAACTACCGTCGGCTAACGAAACATTAACACCGCCGGGATGATTACTCGTTGCAGAAAAAATTCCCCAATTATAAAAACCATTGGCAATCCGATAACATGACGGCGAATTGGGAGGAAGAACGGTATTAAATCCAGTGGCACTCGGAGAAGCATGAGCCCAAATTCTTCCACGAATACTTCGCCCCGGATTACTGATTTCATTGGAACCGATTTTGGCTTTCATACATTCACCGGCTTGAATTTCCCAATCAGGAGCACCATTGGTAATGTTACTAACATTTGAAATACCGCCCCGTAAATTTCTAAATGCTGTACCGCTAAGAAATTCCAATGCGGCAACCGATTCGCTAAAAGCAACAGAATTGGACATTCCATCGGTAACAGCAGACATTGGTTGCCAAAATTGTTCTTGAAATAAAGCACGACCTAATTCTTCTGAAGTTGCCGTTTGAACTGGAACAGTATAATCACCGTTTCTGAAACGAACGTTTTCGAGAGTAACATCTGCCATTGAAAACATAATATTCGAACCGGCACTTTTGTGTCCGATAGTCCATGTCGCATTCGGCGCTCCATCAATAATTTTTGCACTTCCATCGGACGGGCAGCAAAGAGTATTAATGATAAGTGTAGCAAAAACCGGTGAGCCGGTGGCATCAGCGACATGGTTACTGGTTGATAGAGCAATATCGCTGCGAATAGCGTCATAAGCGGCTGTTTGCTCTATGAACGAAAGAAGAGAATAAAATCCTCCCCACCAGGGAACATTATACAAATGGAATTTTCGAGCGGGAAAGATATTATTGGTGTCATGGTAGTTGTGTAATGCTAGTGTAACTTGTTTCATATTATTGGAACACTGCATCCGTCTTGCTGCCTCTCTCGCGGCTTGAACGGCAGGCAACAGAAGTGCGATTAACACGCCAATAATCGCAATCACCACAAGAAGTTCGACCAACGTAAAGCCAAACCGTGAAGAATGAGCAAAAGACAAGAATTTTGCAGAAAAATGCCGAAAAATCGACCATTTTCCCTTCGGCGTCTTTGGCTTCTCTCAATAGCTATCCCCCCCCCCCCCGTCTTTCCCATTTTAACATCTGGCATTTCGCAAGAAATATTGCCAAAAGTCCGAAC
>JAIRTV010000378.1 GCA_031254675.1 Planctomycetaceae bacterium
CCGTCAGTAAATTCGATCTCTATTGAAAACTATTGCAATAATATTCAATTTGCAGTATGTTATGCAAAATCAAATTATGATAAAGAAAGAATTATCATTTTGATTTTCACGGATTATTGAAGTTACACTCTAAACTTGAAACAAAACATAACCCCAATAATATTGAACAATGATGACGCATTATTTTAATTTTTCGGCGGAAACGATGTCGATTGACGAACTCAAATCGTATCAGAATCGACGTTTTTTGGAGTTACTCCGTTGGGTATTTTCCCGCAACAGTTATTACCGTCAACATTTTTCGGTGGTTGGTTTGACGCAACCGGACGATTTCGGCACGCTCGAACATTTATCGGAGCTTCCGACTTTGTGCAAGGAGGATTTTCGTCGGACTTATCCGCTTGAGATGTGTTGTGTTGACCGTTCGGAAATTCGTGAGATGCACATGTCCAGCGGTTCAACCGGTAGTCCGGTGGTCATGCCGTATAATGAAGCGGATCTTGATCAGTGGGCGGAATGTATGGCGCGGTGTTACGTGATGGCGGGTGCTGCGTCGGGTTATCCTGTTCAAATTACGCCGTCGTTTGGACTTTTCAACGGCGGGTTCGGAATGTATCACGGAGCGAGGAAAGCCGGACTCTTTGTCATTCCCACCGGCTCCGGCAACACAGAACGGCAAGTTCGTTTGGCAAAAGATTTTGATACGAAGATTCTTTGTGGGGTTGTTTCGTATGCGATTCGGATTCTTGAAGTGATGCGGACAATGGACATACAATTGCCGCATTTGAAAATTGGTATTTTCGGTGCGGAAAGTTTTTCGGAGGGCATGCGGAAACGGATTGAGTCGGAACTTGGGATTGAGTCGTTTGATATTTACGGGATGACGGAAACCGGCGGCGTTGGTACACTGGGTATGGATTGCCCTTGCCATAACGGTATCCATGTTTGGGAAGATCATTATCTCGTTGAAATTCTTGATCCGGTGACGGGACAACCATTGCCGGACGGTGAACAAGGTGAAGTGGTTGTTACTTCGTTAACCAGACAGGCGTTGCCGGTTATTCGATTCCGAACCGGCGATCTTTCGAGAATTGTTTCGCGTGAGCCATGCGATTGCGGGCGAACTCATCTTCGTCTTGCTCCGATAGTGGGACGAACAGACGACATGTTGATTGTCAAGGGCGTTAATTTCTTTCCGAAACAAGTCGAACACGCCTTGCTGGAAATTCCGGGAGTGTTGCCGCATTATCAGATTGTGATTGAGGAGACGGATGGAGTTCGGGATGTTCGGGTCAATGTGGAAGCGGACGAAACCGTAACAGGATATATGGTTGAAAAACATCTCAAAGAACGTTTAGGATTTTCGCCCAAAGGTGATGTTTTCAAACCCGGCGAACTCCCACGTCAAGACGGAAAAGCCCAACGTGTGTTCTACGCAACCCGCGAACAACAAAAAACAACTCAAGGAAATTCCTAAAAACTTCCCTTTATTTTTTGTTATAATTTTTTTATGATATCGACTCTGTGTAATCGTTCGCGCACAGACAGAAAATAACGTGAACAATTTACAATATTCTTTTATGGATTTTCATACATTAGCGGACGTTCCAACGCTGAATCAATTGTTTCCCAAATGATTGTTGGTGGTTTTGGTTTCTTTTTTTCAACCGGATTTGGTTTGTCCGGCGGCAACGGAATAACTGAAGATTCTTGATACGCTTTGGCATAAGCAGGAGTTGGCTGACTTGGTCGCAACACTGGAACCTCCAACATCGGAATCGTTTTCGCGACGAATATATTGCTAATTGATTGTCGCTCTGACCATCCGATTGCCAATATTCTTTTTCAAGCGAAGGAGGAATAATCGGTAAAAAAGCCGTTTCTTGATTATTTGTTGATTTCTTCGGGATAATAGACTCCGTTGCTTTTGGCGCAATTGTTTTTGGCACAATTGCTTGTGGCACAATTTTATCAGGAGTTGAGGGAAGTAATTCAGAAGGTACCGTACTTTCCATCTCGTCCCATACAGAAAAAACCGGTTTAGAAGACGGCAACGGTAAAACAGTTGAAACAGAATCGACAGATTGTTTTTGTTCCGGTTTCTTTGGTTCGGATTGTTTGAGCTCCGGTTGTTTCTGTTCCGGTTTTTTGGGTTCGGGTTGTTTTGGTTCCGGCAATATTGGTTTTGTTTCATTTTTTTCCGATTCTTTTACGGTTGCTTTTGATTTATCTGATTTTGATTCTGTTGGCAATATCTCTGGTTTTTTTTCAAATGTTTGAGAATTTTTTTCTTTCTCTTTGGTTTGTTTTGGTAACAAATCGGGTTGAATTGGTTTATTGACTTTCGATGTTTTTGCGGGAATGACCGGAGCAGGCGGTTGCGGCGAATTTTCTTTGTTCTTCTGATTTTGGGCAAGAGATGCTAGCGATGACGAATTGGTTTGATGATTTTTCGATTCCGGTGGCAATTCCGACAATTCCGGTTGTTCTGAAGATGTTGCTGCAATTGTGTTTTGGGATTCGTAGAATGTTCTGCGAACTTGCGGAAAGTACGTGAAATTGATTCCCAAACAGAGAACCAATAACAAAACAGAGAATAAAATTCCCGGTTGAAACGGCATGGTTATGACTTGTGGGGGAATGGATAAAATGGAACAATTTTTTCAAATTTGAAATCACACAATGGAACATACAACTTGCCTTTTGCGAAGTCAAATTTTTTTTCTTTTTTGCCGTATTTTCCTCAATCTTTATTGCCAAAACCATCGGAAAAAGCAATCAGGTAAAATTTAACGCATCTCGAACAAACGAACCGAAAACAGTATTCCTCTGATGTTTTTTTCTGTGTGATGTGTTGTTCCGATGCCGAACAATCATTGGGGCGACATCCTATTTAACAGAATTTTCAACCGCTTGAGTGATTGCCTACTTTATTGAGATATTGTAAACTGGGTTGGTAATATTTTTGCGAAAACATTTCAACATTTCTATTATATTTTATGGGAGGAAAGATTATGGGGCAGTATAAAGTTGACGACATTTATTTGTTTGTTTCGGAACAAGGAGCGGGGCGACCTATTTTATTTATTCATGGTTTTCCGTTTGACTACACGATTTGGAACCGAACTTGTGACGTGTTGCAAACGGATTTTCGGGTTATTGCTCCTGATTTGCGGGGGCTTGGTCAAAGCGGATTGCCGAACGGTTGGAAAATCACGCCGATGGAACAATTTGCTGATGATTTACATATTTTGCGTTCGATGTTGGGAATTGAGGAAAAGCTGGTGATTTGTGGGTTGTCGATGGGCGGCTACATTGCCATGCAATACGCACGAAAATACCGCAACGATTTAGCCGGTTTGGTACTTTGTAACACCAAAACGGTTGCTGATTCTCCTGCCGTTGCGGACAATCGCCGCAAACAGGCTGCCGGATTAACAGACGGAACTCTAAAACTCTCTTCGATTGCCGATGCGATGATTCCAAAACTTTTCGCCGAAGCAACTTGGAAAAATAAATCGAAAATAATTCGGGAATTGCGGTGGATTATCGAAACGAATCAATCGTTAGGAGTTGCTGCGGCAACTCTTGGAATGGCAGAACGTTCCGACACGACGGCATTGTTGGGCGAACTGGATATTCCGGTTTTGGTTATTTGTGGTTCGGCTGACCAATTTTCGCCGCCGTCCGAAATGAAACTGCTTGCCGACAACGCAAAGCATGGAATATTCGTCGAAATTCCCGACGCCGGACATCTCACTCCAATGGAACAACCAGAATATTTTGCCAACACATTAAAAGAATGGATGTTGTCATTTGACAGTGGAGTCGTTTGATCATGTTGACATTTGAGATTGGGGCGTTATTGCCTATTATTTTTGGGAACTTCTGCAAACTTGATTTTTTTCTTGAACACAAAACACACGGAAAAGATAAAAATACCAAGTTGTAGAACTACAATTACCAATTAGACCTTTTCTTTAACCTGTCTTGTCATATTGAGTTAACGAAAAGGTCTAATATGTTTTTAAAAATCTCTTATTCTTCCACAGACTTGTATAAATTTTCCGAAAACACTAGAATATTTTCGTGTTTTTGACGTTAGTTGCCGCCCTCATTCCTTAAAAAAATGATGCTCAACAAAAAATTGGCAACCTTCCTTTTCAGGTGAGCAACTTTTTTTTTCAGGTGAGCAACTTTTCTTTTCAGGTGGGCAACCTTTCTTTTCAGGTGGGCAACCTTTCGCCGAAAGGTTGCGTCGGCGATAGCCGACTCAACACTGGGGCTAGTCGGCTAACGCCGACGTGATGTTTCGGCGAAACATCACCCACCTTTTTAGTGAATAGTTGATAGTGAATAGTTCGCAAGCGGAATTATTGCCAAAATGGTAATAATTCCGCTTGCGGCATTTCAACTATTCACTATTCACTCATAACTATTAACTACAATAAGCTCTATTACCCCGATTTTAACAATTAGCCTACGAACCTTGGAAAATTTTTTTCAAATTTTGTCAAATTTTACCGTGTGATATTCTGGAATTTGAGACACTGTATATTATAATACTTTACTTCAAGAAGCATTTAAGATTGACCCATCAAAACACAATGACTAACATTGATTATGGTGTTAACAACTTGGTTTAAGATTCTTCGGAATAATTGCTTAAATATTTGCTTATTTGAATGTTGTGTGTTTGTTTGCCACAAAAGAGAATATTGCCGATCTCATTCAAATTGAAGGACGAGTGATTTATTCTTGTTTGATTGTGTCACCATTTTGAGTATCTTAGTACCTTTCCATTGTTTTAACAGGAGCTTAATGTCATGCTGAACAAATTTAAAATCGGAAAAAAACTAACAGCAGGATTTATGTTGGTTTTATTGTTGTTACTTATTGTTGCTTTGGGCGGTTACTGGGGATTGCGGCGAAGCGCCTCAATGACCACAAATGTTATTGACATTACCGACACGCAACGCCAAATTGTCGAAATACACACGACAATGTTTGAAGCGCATCTTGCCGCTGTTGAGGGGAGCGCCTATCGTGACAAGTCATTTGCCGACAAACGGAGGGGACTTGATGAAAAAATCAAACAAATCGCCGAACAAGTAAAACCACGTTTACAAACAGTAGATCAAGACACTCTTGATAAACTGGTTGTCGCTTACGGTGAATTTGTTGTTTTGGACGAAGATTGGTACAAGGCGGAGGAAGAACGAGTTCGACAAGCGGACTCGCTCAAAAACCAAGCCGAACACATCTCCGAGAACTTAATCGTACTTACCGGTTTGATCGCAGCAGCCATGAGATCACCGGAAGAACAAAAAGAAATTGATCAACATCCTTATTTTTCGGAGCGACGAACTCTCCAGTTAGGTCAAGTCAATCATGCTATCGCCATATTCGCTCGACTGAGACGTTTCTTTTATCAGTATTTTGCCGAATTAGACCCCAAAAAACGAACAGACATCTTAGCCGATGTTCAAAAGAATTTACCGATGTTACTCGATGAGCTTGAAGCGATTCGTGTTGTTTTGACAACCACGGACGGTAAAAAAACCCACGCAGAAATTGTCGAAGCACTCACATCATGGAAAAAATCGTTCGATATCAATATTTCTCTTTTCCAAGACCAAGACAAGCTTAACCATGACCAAACTGCCAAAGTTGCCGAAATGGAACAATACCGAGAGGAGATTACCAATCATCTGGTCAAACAAGTTGAGGCGATTCAGGTGGAGTCGGTCGAAACCAGTCGGTGGATGTTGATTATTATTTCGGTGACGGCGATTGTTGCGTTTATTGTTGGTTTGATTATTAGTGTTGTTCTGAGCCGCAATATCACCGTTGGACTTTCCAAAGTCATGCAAGCACTCAAACGAGTTGTGTTCGAAGGCGATTTGAACGCGGAAATCTCATCGGAATTGCTAAAACGACAAGATGAACTCGGCGAAATGTCTCATGTCGGACAAGCCGTTTTGAATGATTACAGAACAATTGACACCATGGCAACCGCGCTGGCGGAAGGCAATTGGTGTGTTGAGGCAAAAGAAAAAAGTGAACGGGATTCAATGAATCAAAGTCTTAGCAAAATGCTCCGCCAAGTTAATACGGCTCTTGGCGAAATCAATGAAAGTGTAAAACAAGTAGCAACAGGTTCGGGAGAAGTTTCGTCGGCGGCACAAACGTTGTCGAGTGGGGCTCAGGAATCCGCTGCCAGTCTTGAAGAGATTACGGCGTCGATGAGTGAAATCAGCAGCCAAACAAAAGCAAACGCCCAAAGCGCTTCGGAAGCCCGCGATCTCGCCCAAAAAGCAACCCACGCCGCCACAGAAGGTCAAACCGCCATGAAAGAAATGAATGACGCCATGAACCGAATCACAAAGAATTCAAATGAAATTCAACGTGTGATTAAAGTGATTGACGATATTGCGTTCCAGACGAATTTGTTGGCGTTGAATGCGGCAGTGGAAGCAGCGCGAGCAGGAATTCATGGGAAGGGGTTTGCGGTGGTGGCGGAGGAAGTTCGCAATCTTGCGGCACGAAGCGCCAAAGCCGCCAAAGAAACAACCGACCTAATCTCAACCAGCGGTAACGAAATTCACAAAGGCGGCGAAGTAGCAACACACACTGCCGAAGTTCTTAATACGATTGTTGATCATATTAAGCAAACAACTGATCTTGTTGCGGGAATTGCTATTGCGAGCAATGAACAAGCCCAAGGTGTGACGCAGGTCAGTATTGGTCTTCAACAAATTGATGCCGTAACACAACAAAATACTGCTGCCGCTGAAGAATCCGCTAGTGCTGCCAACGAAATGAGTAGTATGGCGACCAGATTGCAACAATTGGTCGGACAATTCCAATTGCGAGTCTAATCGGCAAATTTAAGACAAACTTTCGTCCAATAAAAAGAATTTGGCGTTCCGTTGTTGTGTGAATTGCGAACAATAACGAACGCCAAAATAATTTTAAAATATTGAGCGATCAATTCTTTAAACGTATTCACAATTAGTATGTCTGAATTTGGTGAAATTGAGTAAACAGTATGAATCGTTTTTACGATTTTACAATTCTATTCCAATACCTAATATGTTCTGGGAAAAAATTTCCTACTGTTCATAGGGAGGTGTGTTTTGTGGTGTTAATTTGTGAAGTTTGGTTGGTATTTCTTTTTTTTCTTTGCGGCGTGGCGAGCGACAGCGAGTACGCCGTTTTCTGTCCAACTCATTCCTCGATG
>JAIRTV010000526.1 GCA_031254675.1 Planctomycetaceae bacterium
TTTCGGCGAAACATCACCCACCTTCTTTTGGCGAAAGGTTGCCCATCTTTGAGTCAACACTCCACATCACACACACACCACTCCACACATCACAAACAGAGAATGTTATTTGCTCTTGACACTCAGAACAGTATTTCTTATTCTCCGTGAAGGAATGTTTTGTTCTCGTTTTTGTGTTTTTGATGTTTGGTTTAGTATAGAATTTTGGGTGGTTGTTATGATTTTAACTCATCGATATTTTCTTTTTGTTGTTTTTGTCGTCTTCATTTCAACGGGACATTTTGTATTCGCCCAATCTCATTTGCAACAACTCATTCGCACTTACAAGAACCAAAATCCAAACGCCCTCCAACATCATCATTCGTCATCATCACCATCATCATCCAATCCCACGCCGCAACCCGATTTACGCCTTGCAAATGCTCCAAGACCGGAAATCCCTATTCCGTCAACAGTTAATTCGCCAACAGTTAATCCCTCAACGGTTAATCCCTCAACAACGCCTACCATTTTGTCTGTTGGCGATCCGCGTGATCCGTTGAGTCTTCATTTTGCTTCTGATTCCAACTCGATTCATTTCAACTCCACATCCGACCAACCCGTTTCGCCTTACGACGAAATGAATCTTGACGCACGCCTCAATGATCTTTGTTTTATCGACGCCAACATCGGTTGGGCTGTCGGAGATCGCGGAACAATCTGGCACACCGAAGACGGCGGAACTACTTGGATATTGCAAAAAACTCCCATCTCCTGCACATTATGGAGCGTTTGTTTTCTTGATGCCTCTTTTGGGTTTGCGGTTGGCGGTTATTATTTTCCGTTTAGTTCGCAAGGACGGGGAGTTGTTCTTTCGACTCAGGACGGCGGTAAAAATTGGTCGATTTGCCAAACGCCTAATTTACCGGTTGTGCATCGGGTCAAAATTCTCGACCCCATGAGAATAATACTCGCCGGAGAATCCTCCGAATATCACCCAACCGGTTTGTTCCTCACACTAGACGCCGGACGAATCTGGAAAACGATTTACAGCAACAAAACCAATGGATGGACTGCCGCCGATTTCTTTGACGAAAAAACCGGCATCGGAATCAGCAAACACAACACCGCTCAAATATTTCAAAATGAAACAAAACTATCGCAAACACCAACCTTCGGCTCCGCACGACTCGCCGATCTAAAACTAATTCCCGAACAAACCCCGCCAGACAATATTAACGCTTGGATGGTTGGCGACAACGGATTGATTCTTTCAACTCTTGATCGTGGTTTACGTTGGGGTGTTGCGCCAGGGCAATTGCCCGGACATTCCGATATGCCGGTCGATTTGAATACAATTGAAGCAAAAGGAAAAAACCTTTGGGTTGCCGGAAATCCCGGAACAATTATTTATTCGTCCGCCGATCTAGGGAAAACTTGGAAAGCAACACCAAGCGGCGCATCCACCGTCATTCGGAAAATCGTGTTCGCCGACACCAAAAACGGTTGGGCGGTTGGCGATCTCGGAACAATTTTAAACACCAATGACGGCGGCGCATCATGGAAAACACAACGAATCGGCGGTTCACGATTGGCGTTGCTCGGTTTTTTCGGACGCGCAGAAGATTTGCCGTTGGAAGCTTATGCGGCGTTGTGCGCTCATCAAGGTTATTTCGGCGGCGCCGTGTTATTGTTTCGGGACGAAGACTCAAAAATTCAGAATCAGGAATCAATTCGGTTTGACCGTGTTCACGAAGCTGTTGTCCGAACCGGAGCCTGCGGAATCTGGGAACTCGGAGCGTTTTCGCTGCAACGTCAAGAATTGCAAACAACTATCGACGCTCTAATTCAGCAATTACAAAAAGAAAACGACGGAAAAGGAATACAACGGATTCGAGAACGGATTGTTGCGGCAATTCGGCTTTGGCGTCCCGACATTATTTTAACAGCCGATTCCAATCAATCATCCGATAGTCAATCCGGCAATTCCAGTAATCCAAAAGAACCTGTTCGTGAATTGGTGTTGCGTGAAGTGATGGAATCGGTCAGAATGGCGGACGATCCAACCGCATTTCCATATCAATTGACCGAACTTGGTCTCACAACTTGGAAAGTTAAAAAAGTTCA
This sequence comes from Planctomycetaceae bacterium, assembly GCA_031254675.1. GTDB lineage: Bacteria > Planctomycetota > Planctomycetia > Pirellulales > Thermoguttaceae > WRKP01. The sequence continues at coordinate 2,107 of JAIRTV010000526.1, forward strand.
TGTTGCCCACGAAGACGGTGTTTTAGGCGATGTCAATTTGGCAACAACAGAACCGTCCATTCGATTGGGACAACCAATTGACGAATTAGCGTTTCGGGCTCGCGGATTGATTGAATCACGACAAGCACCACGACCAACGGTTCTGGGGTTTACAACACCTTACGACGAAATTCCACCGGCAGGGTATCGTGATTTCTTTGCCGGTATCAATATTGTTCCTGGTAGCGATGCCCGGCGCGGATTGGCGGGTTCCTACGCAGAACAATGGGATACAATCCAACTTCGCACAAAACAACGTCGGCAAACACTCGGAATTATTCGGCACACGGCGAAAATTGCCAAAGAAAACGGACGTCAACCCGGAGATGTTCGGTTGGCGTCTCACGCATCGGAATTAACCCGAAAAATTGATCCCGATGCCGCAGTTCAGGTTTTGTTTGAAATGGGACAAAATTATCACAACAACGGCGATTGGGAATCCGCATTGGAAGCATTTGATATTATCGCCAAACAATACACGAAACATTATTTTTCGCGTCAGGCGTTTCTTTGGCTATTGCAATATTACACGGCGGAAGAAACCGGTTGGTACAAACACAAAGACAATATTATCGTCAATTCAAAAATCGGACATAAAATCGGATACAATGTCGATGCGTTGGGACAACCCGTTCTTGATTCGTCGAAACATCCTGTTGCAGAAATATCCGAGTCGCGGCAACCGTTGTACAACCGCCAGAAAGTCGATACACGATTGGACAAAGGTTTAGCGGTTGGGCGATATTTGGAGCAACAATTTCCTGATTTGGCGGATGAATCGGTGATTCGTTTTGCGTTGGCGTCGGTGTTGCGTCGGCGTGGTTTTGGGCATGAAGCGTTGAAATATTACCGTACACGCGGCGATCTGAAATTCGATGATGTGTGGGGAATGCGTGCGCGGGCAGAACTTTGGTTGGGTGTTGCCGACAAATCGGAATTGCCGCCGGAACATCAAGAATTGCCCGTTCCGGCAATCCGGTGTTCTTACACCTCAACCAAACCTTTTTTGGACGGAAAATTCGACAAACAATTTGATCAAGGAACATGGTTCAACGGGAAACTTTATTCGTTAACACCGGAAACACCACGTTTCCGGCTTCGCGAAATGTTGCGGGATAAAAAAACACCCGGACTTTGGCGCGAAGAAACGGTTCGGGCGGAATCGCAGAAATTCGATTCACAAATTATGTTTATGTACGATAAACAATATTTGTATCTTGGAATCCGATGCCCGCGGGTTGCCGGTTTTTCGTATCCGCCAATTTCGGAAAAACCACGTTCACGCGATGTTGTTACCAATGATCAAGATCGAGTTGAGATTCTTCTTGATATTGATCGCGATTACGGGACGTATTATTCGTTGACAATTGATTCGCGGGGCTGGATTACCGATACTTGTTGGAACAATAAGAATTGGAATCCCGATTGGTATGTCGCAAGGCACGAAGACAAAGAGTCATGGTATATTGAAGCAGCAATTCCCTTCGAGTCGTTGACCGATCAATTTCCAATGCCGCAAACAGTTTGGGCGGTTGGAGTGCGGCGTATTGTTCCCGGTTTTGGCATCGAATGTTGGAACGCCGAAAACTCCTTCAACTTGACCGAAGGATTAGGGTTTCTCGTTTTCGAATAACTTTATTTGGAATTCGATTCGTTACACTTTACATTCGGTTTTTGAACATGGAACACACGAAAAAAAAAAAATTACTAAAATTCCGTGTTCAACGTAACAACAACAAAAACATGAAACCGAATTGTAAAGTGTGGAGTAAATCAGACAATCATCATTGTTAACTCTTCAACACCTTTCAATAAAATTAACGATTTTCCCACGATAAACCAACAGAACACAATCCAAAATAACGATGAAAATTTTTCATGTAATTTTATTGCCGTTTGATTTGTTGGGTCAAATTCTTTCTGTAACCGGATTATTTTTATGGAAATTGATTGGCAAATTTTTTGTTTCACCGTGGGGTCTTATTGTTCCTTTAACGCTTCTTTCGGTATTATTCCTTTTTTCGCAACTTACTCAGACAACGCGACAAATTGCGGAGAGTTACGCGAAGGAGTTGGAAAATTG
>JAIRTV010000119.1 GCA_031254675.1 Planctomycetaceae bacterium
CATTTGGCTTTTCGCAAAAAGTATTGCAAAAATCCCGACAACACATTTGACTAAATTTTCCATCGTTATTCTCCTTATTTTCTAAGGTTTTACAAAATTGATCGCGAAACGCTTGCCGAAATACAGCAAAATAAACGCAACACGATTGAATTAAGATTTAGAGTTTATACGGAATTAAGAAAAATGTCAAGCGAGATTTTTCTCTTTTTTAAAAAATTTTAGTAATTATTCAATAGAATTTCGTCAAAAGTTAAACGCAAGGTATTTCACTTTAATACTTATTTTGGTGGTGATTTTATTTGAACACGGAAATCACAGAAGACACAAAATTTTTTTATTTTTCCGTGTTTTCTGTGTTCAATTTATTCATCGAGAAAAGGATTATTTAATTCGTCATATTAAGTTAGAGCAAAGATTTATTACGAATTATTCCGATAGATTTACGAACAGTACCAACCCAATTCTAAGGAAATTGCAGGAACAATCCTGCATTTTGAGCCATGCCGATTTCACTTGACTGTATTATTTGCCTGACCCGCCAATCTCTTGAAGCAGCACGATTTGCGTGCCACAACGAATCGCAACATACAACGGTATTGCGGCGAACATTGGAATTAGTACACGATAAAGGATTTACCATGATTCCGCCGCTTGTGGCTCAAGAAATACAACGGATTGTACGAGACGAAACCGGTAACACCGATCCTTATTCCGTTCAAAAACAAGAATTCAACGCTCTAATGCTTTCCGTACGCGAACCACTTCGCCAAAAGATTCGGGATTCGGAACATCCGCTCCGAATGGCAATTCAACTCGCAATTGCCGGAAATGCGATTGATTATGCGGTTCGTGCGGATTGGAGCGAAACAATGGTACTGGAAACCATTGAAACGGCTCTCAAACAATCCATTAACGGAAAAATTGAACCGTTTATCGAATCGATAACTCATTCTCGAAACGTGTTGTATCTTTTGGATAATTGTGGCGAAATTGTTTGTGATCAACTTTTAATCGAAGAACTTCAACGGTTTCAGCCAAAACTTTGTGTAACAGCGGTTGTTCGCGGAGCGGCGGTGTTAAACGACGTAACTTGGACGGATGTTCGACAAGTTGGTCTTGATCAATCGGTTGCGGTAATTGACAACGGTAATGATGCTGTTGGAACGGTCTTGGAACAATGCGGCTCCGAATTTCAAACGAAATTCAAACAAGCGGATTTGATTATTGCCAAAGGACTAGCAAATTACGAAACACTCATCGAATACAACCACGAACAATTACCACAGACGGTTTATTATTTTTTCAAAGCGAAATGTCCTTTTATTGCTCGGTTTGTCGGAGTACAACTTGGCGATTTAGTGATTCGATAATTCGGCAATTCGGTCATTGGGGCAACTTTTCCGGTTTGTCCGTCATTTTTCCAAATACTTTGGCGTCTCGGTTTCAAAAACGATTTGAGAAATTGATTCAATAAACACGGTATTGATTTTACTGTTTTTAACTTTGTTTACGGTTGTAACATATTCTGCTCTTTCCTAATTTATCCTGTTCATTGTCCTAGCCCTATCGAAGTTTCTCGAATATTTCAGGTTTTATCTCTTTTGGTCAAGCCTTGCGAAAAAATTTTTTGGGTTGTTTTTTATTAGGTAATGTTTATAATTCAAAAAAAGTAATTCTTCAACGAAATGTTTGATCGCCAGCAGATCTTTTGTTGATTCGCAATGAAGTGAAAATTATTAGAAAGACGATTCATACTCAACAATCCTCTAAAAATGTTGCTTGATCTTGATTTATCGCCGCCGAGCTCTCAGAGTATTGCCAAACGTGCCTTGATTTGTGCGGCACTTGCCGAAGGTTCAACAATATTGGAAGGTTCTTTTTATTCGCAAGATCTTCAGGTCATGGTGAACGCTTTGCGGCAAATTGGTTTGAAGATTCATCAGGATTCCAAGCAAGGACGCATGGAAATTATCGGTCAGGGCGGAATTTTTCCGGTGGACGAGGAATATATTGATGTTGAAAACAGTACGTTGACGCTCCATTTTTTGACTTCGGCACTTGCGTTTTCGCGCGGGTTGTACCGAATTAACGGAGATCGTCGGGTACGGCAATTCCCGCTTGGCGATTTGCTCTACGCTCTCAACCAACTCGGCGCCGATGTCCGAAGTGAAAGCGCTTATGATACACCACCGTTTTTGATTTGTGGGATTCTGAATCGACATGGAATTAGTCCTTCGTCGAAACGTTACGCAATCCACGCGGAAATGAGCGGTGGAGAACAACGTTATGCGGCAATGACCGGAACATTGTCCAGTCAATATGTTAGCAGTATTTTATTAGCATCTCCGTTGGCGACCCGAAATTGTCCGGTCGAGTTGCATGTGGTCAACCAGTTGAGTTGTGATCCTTATCTTTCGATGACATTGGATGTGATGAAAGAATTTGGTGTGGAAGTGCCGGTTCAAACCGGAGGTGACGAAAATCCGCTTTTTTCAAAAGGCACGACTTATATTATTCCGAAAGGAGTCAAATATCGTCCGCATACGTATCGCGTGGAATCGGACGCAACACTTGCCAATTATGCATTTGCTGCGGTTGCCATTGCGGGCGGGCGAGTTACTGTTCGGAATCTCACCGATACAAGTATTCAAAAAGAACTCGAATTTATTTATTGTCTGCAACGCATGGGTTGTCGGATTTCGTTTGCGGATCGTTCTATTACCGTGGAAAAATCGGAACGTTCTTTGTTGCGGGGAATTTCTGTTGACATGTTTGATATGGAAGATTCAATTCAAACATTTGCGGTGTGCGCTTTATTTGCAACATCGCCGTCACGTGTTACCAACATCGGACATCTGCGTCGTCGCGAACCGGATCGGATTCCCAAATTATTGGCAGAATTGCGACGTTTCGGAGCCAATATCAGCGAATTTGAAGACGGTTTTCTGATTGTTCCGCGAAAATATCTTAATCCTTCCACGATTGACGCTGAAGGTGATGCACGGCTTGCAATGTCTCTTGGTTTGATTGGATTGAGGGTTGGAGGTGTTCGTATTGACAGTGCGGATTGTGTTCGGCGGGCGTGGCCGACATTTTTCAACGATATCGGATTAAGTTACTGAAAATATCTTTGGCAATCGTTTCCGCCAATCACTCAAGTCGCGACAAAGAGTTAGTAATTTGAAAAAAGCCGATACAAATTGTAACATCATCGTTTGTTTTATTTATTGTAAAGATGTACAGAATTGGTTTGGGTCATGACACACATCGGTTGGTGGAAGGTTCGTCGATACTTCTTGGCGGGGTTCGTATCGAACATTCGCGGCGTTTACTTGGTCACAGCGATGCGGACGTTTTACTGCATGCAATTATTGACGCATTATTAGGCGCTGCCGGACTCGGCGATATCGGTGAATTTTTTCCCGATACCGATTCTTGCAATAAAAACCGTGATTCGGCGGAAATGCTTCGAATCGCTTGGAACGTTGTTCTATCGCAAGGTTGGCGAATCGTCAATATTGATGCAATTATTTTTGCCGAACGTCCGAAAATTGCTCCTTATAAAGAAGCGATTAAAAATAAAATTGCACAAATTCTTGACATCGTTCCGAATCAGATTGGTGTGAAAGCCAAAACGGGAGAACGTGTTGGGATTATTGGTCGCGAAGAAGCCATCTCTGCTGAATGTGTTGTTCTTTTGGAAACGGAAAACAGTCTTGAGTAATTGCTGCGATATTTTGGGTTACTTACTTCAGAAGTAACTAAAAAGCGATGATAACATCAATCCAATGATGATTCAACGCATCGAATATTCTCAAACAGTTGTCAACCAAAGATATTTTTTATGCGAAACGATATTTTATCATCTTATTATATTGATTATCTTCGATTACTTCCAGCGTTACCAAAACGTTCACGAACAAGTCATAAGGGAACATTTGGTACTGTTCTTGGGGTTGGTGGGTCACGTGGTATGGCTGGAGCGGTTGCGTTGGCGGGGCGTTCTGGACTTATTTCTGGAGCGGGTTTGGTGCGATTGGCAGTTCCAGATCCAATTCTTGAAACGGTTGCCGGATTTTGTCCGGAATTTACGACTTTGCCTTGCCCAGCCGATGAACAAGGACGATTTTCACAAGTTGCTCTTGAATTGCTTCTTGACCACATTGATTCGGTAACGGCAATTTTTCTTGGTCCTGGTTTGGGGCGTTCTGATAAAATTGATTCACTGATTCCGTTGTTACTTCGTCATATTCATTGTCCGGTTGTTGTCGATGCGGACGCGATCAATACGTTGGCATCGCTTGGAGCAGAACAACTTGCGCGGTTTTTTCAATCGTTCGACAATCGAAATATCATTTTGACACCGCATTCCGGTGAATTTGCCAGACTAAGAGGTCAACCGACTCCTAATGAAGATAGTAAAGAATCTCAGGCGGAGCGCATAGCGGTTGCTCAAGATTTTGCGGGGCGACATGGAATTGTTTTGATATTGAAGGGACATGAAACGATTATAACGAATGGCGAAATTATTGCGTTGAATCCGACTGGCAATCCGGGAATGGCAACAGGCGGAAGTGGTGATGTTTTGACGGGTATTCTGGCGGCGTTACTTGCGCAAGGATTAGTTCCGTTGGATGCGGCAAGATTAGGTGTTTTTCTGCATGGTTTGGCGGGAGATTTTGCTGCCAATCGACTTGGTGAAGAATCTGTTACGGCAACTTCTATTATCAAATTTATTCCCAAAGCGTTGCGAACGGTCAGAAAATTTTCTTAAAAGAGAAAATTTCCTCTTGACATCTTGTTCTGCTCCGTGTAAACTGTAAATCCTATTTAGTGTTGCGATGAATATTGCGCAATACATTCAGTAAAACCTTGTAAATGAGGAGAATGACAATGGAAAATTTAGTCAAATGTTTGGTCGGAATTTTCGCAATATTTTTTGCGAAAAGCCAAATGTTAAAATGGACAAGCTACGTAAATCAGGGGGGGGGGGGCTATATGGAGTGAAAAGTTGAGAACGGATAGTGGAGAATGGTCGATTTTTCGACGCTATTCCAAAAAATTCTCAACTCTTTTTCGGGCTTCACGGTTTGGCTTTACTCTTGTCGAACTTCTTGTGGTTATTGCGATTATCGGCGTGTTAATTGCTCTTCTGTTGCCGGCGGTTCAGGCAGCCCGCGAAGCGGCGCGGAGGACAGAATGTACGAATAAACTCAAACAGTTGGGAATTGCTCTCCACAATCATCACGACACTTACGGTTTTTTCCCAAATAGCAGTTGTTCAAAAACTCTTGGCGCCGACAAAAACACGGCAGACAGCCGCGAACGCATCAGTTTTTTGCCCGCTTTTTTTCCATTCATTGAACAACAAGCAATTTATGAACTGATTAAAACCTGTGTTGATTCTACGGTTTCCAATCCGTGCAATTGGATTTGGGACGTAAATTCAACCGGTCCCACAACTGTCAAAATTGCCGGACAACCCATTGCGGCTGTTCAATGTCCTTCTGATTCGGAAGTTGTGACCAAGCCCGATATTAATATGGCACGTATCAATTATCGTCCCATTCTTGGCGATACCATACTTCCCGGTGGTTTACTTGATTGTCAACGTAGCCTCTTCCGAAAAGGAACCGATGGCGAAACCACATTCAGTTCTATTATTGATGGCAGTAGTAATTCTGTTGTGCTTGCCGAAGCTGCTGTTATGTTCGACAACTCGAAAAAAACGCACATTATTGGCGGAGCCGGAATTGTATCGGGATTGTCGCTTACTTCCAAACCAAGCGATTGTACTGCTCTGATTGCGAGCGGCGGATTGATGGATTCGACAGCCATCACATCAGCAGATGATCGTGGTCGCATGTACGGAAAACGTCTTTACGATGCGAGAATGCCGGTTCTTTCGCTTGTTACAGTTCTTCCGCCCAACTCCCCAACCTGCGGAAATCAAGCGCAATGGGATAATGCTACGACAATTAACACGGTCAGCAGTTATCACACCGGAGGAGCCAATGTTACCTTCGCTGATGCTTCGGTTCGGTTTATTTCACAAACAATTGACGCCGATGATCCCAATCAACTTATTGCAACAGTTACCGGCATTTCCAGTAATCATTATAAAAACTATACAGGTCCTTCCATCTGGGGTGTTTGGGGCGCCTTGGGAACGATCAACGGTAGTGAATCAAAATCGCCGTAATTTTTTTTGTTTCAACAAATTTTGTTCGTTATTATTGATTGCGTTACAAAATAATGTCGTCAATACAACCAATTTTTTTAAGGAGAATTTTACTATGAAAAAAAATGCTTTTACACTTGTGGAACTTTTAGTGGTGATTGCGATTATTGGTGTTCTTATTGCTTTACTTCTTCCGGCGGTTCAGGCTGCGCGGGAAGCGGCAAGACGTTCGCAATGTACGAATCACTTGAAACAAATGGGAATTGCGTTACACAATCACCACGATACGTACAAATATTTCCCGAACAGTTCCTATCAGAGTTCTATGGGAGCGACCACGCTCTTGGGGGCAACCACAGCAGATCCAAGTGGCAACTGGCGAATTCGAATCAGTGCCATTGCGTCCATGATGCCGTTTATGGAACAGACGGCATTGTACGACGCAATGAAACAGACAACCGAGAACACTTCTACGTCTGCCTGTTCATGGATTTGGGATGCGAATGCAACCGGTGGTTCCGGTATCAAAATCGGATCACAACCGATTACAACTCTTCAATGCCCTTCCGATCCCGAATCTCGTACAACAAAAGATACGGAAATAGCACGATGTAACTATCGACCGGTTTACGGTGATATGATTCTTCCTGGTGGTCAGGTGGATACGTTACGAAGTATTTTTCGTAGGGGCGATATTGCTAATGTTGGTTTTGATGCGATTACCGACGGAACAAGCAATACGATTGTTTTTGCCGAAGGAGTTATTGGGAACGATCCATCCAATAATCCTAAAATTATCGGCGGAGTGGGAATACTTACATCATTGACGACCGGTTCAATACCCAATGTTTGTACAGGTCTTATCAATGGAAACGGTACGATAACAAGTGACACCATTACCGAACCTGCTCGTATGTCAGGCAGACGAATTTACGATAGTCGATTGTCTGTTCTTTCTGTTGTTACAATTCTTCCGCCTAACTCGCCGAGTTGTGGAAATATGGTAATGTGGGATAGCGCAATCTCACTTAACACGGCAAGCAGTTATCACACCGGAGGAGCCAATACATTGTATGGAGATGATTCCGTTCATTTTACATCGCAAACGATTAACGCCGGTGACCCGTCTTTCGATGTGGCAACCGAAACCGGTTCAAGTAATCCGTATCAAGATTATCGCGGTCCTTCTTTCTGGAGTGTGTGGGGAGCCTTGGGAACTCCGAAAGGCGGCGAATCTGTTACGGGACCCTAAAAAAATTATGCTGTTTCATTATTCTCATTTCATCGGAATCGTCCATGAATTAAACAAATATCTAATTATTGTTCATTAACGTGTGCGATTCCGATACAACTAAAATATCGTTTCAACAAACCATAAAACTATGTCAAAAATTTTTATTGCTTTATTTGTTCTTAGTATTTTACTTATTAACGCAACCGGATGTTCAACGGGTAAATCGAATTTTCGTGTGGAAACTGTTGAAGGTTTCGTAACATTGGATGGTTCGCCGGTTGCGGGAGTGACGGTTGGTTTTTCTCCGGTTGATTCTAACGCGGGAAAACCGGCGGTTGGACGTACCGATGCGCAAGGAAAATTCGTACTCACAGCAACACAAGGCGGCGAATTTGGAAAAGGAACGATGATTGGGAAATATTTTGTTTCGTTATCAAAAGAAACACTCAGTCGAGAACCAACCGCTCAGGAACTTGCCAATGCCGACAAAACCGGTGTCATGCCGGAAATTCCTATTGTTTCGATTATTCCCAAAAAATACAATGATCCTCAAACATCAGGTTTAACCGCCGAAGTTGTCAAAGGAAAAAACAACTTTTCCTTCGACCTACAATCAAAATAACAAAAAAGGAATATTCCCAAAAACAAAAAAATTCGCTAATGTTTTCGGACTGATACATTTATTGAGATTAACATTATATTTTACGATAATTTTCGGAGAGCGTTGAGGCAACGGTCAATATGTTGATTTTCGTTAAAATAATTTGGACTGATCCTTAGTGTTCCGCCGTTTCCTAGTGTGTTCATGAATTGGTGTGCCTCGGCGGCACAGTACAAATCGCTGCAAACCGCTACAGACCACTGCGAACCGCAATACCAAAACGAGAACGTGTTAGGAATTAGTATGGATTAAATTGGCAAAATTTGTTAAACTTATGAATTGTTTTTACGATTTTGCAATTCCATACCGAAACCTGATACGCTCTAATGAAAGCAATTGTTCTTTTTTCCGGTGGTTTAGACAGTCTGTTGGCAACACGTATTCTTCAAGAACAAGGAATTGACGTGATCGGGTTAAATTTAGTAACGCCTTTTCATGATCATTCCGAATCGGCACAAAAAGCAGCCGATGCTCTTGAAATTGAGTTGATTGTTTATCGTACCGGAAACGAATATTTGGAACGGATTGCTCATCCACGTTTTGGTTACGGTAAAGCGGCGAATCCGTGTATTGATTGCCGTATTGAAATGTGCCGAATTGCCAAAGAGCAAATGGAACAACATGATGCCGATTTTGTGGTTTCCGGCGACGTGGTCGGGCAGCGTCCAAACAACCAGATGCAACATCAACTCAATCTTATTCAACGGGAATCAGGACTGGACGGTTATTTAGTACGACCACTTTCTGCCGGAATTGTTACGCCAACACAACCGGAATTACAAGGTTGGATTGATCGGAAAAAATTGTACAATTATACGGGGCGCGGACGTGGTCGGGCAGTGGCTTTGGCGCATCGGTTGGGTATCAAAAAAATTCCGCCAATGTCAACCGGTTGTTTTCTTTGCGAAAAATCCTACGCCCCGAAAGTATTTGACCTGTTCAACCATGAACCACATCCGACAAACTGGGACGCCGAAATTCTGAATGCCGGTCGGCAACTTCGGATCGCGCCGAAAGTAAAAATGGTTGTAGGGCGAAACGAAAATCATTGTAAACGTTTGGAAGAATTGTTTATCCGCCCCGACGCCAGATCGTCCATTCTGTTAATTCCCGAATCGTTTCAAGGTCCTACGGCATTGTTAATTGGCGAAGAACTTCAACAATATGTCGAACTTGCCGGAACACTCATGCTCCGTTACACCAATTCGAATAAGTATAACACGTCCACCACTACAATTCGCGTTTGCCATGATTCCAACCAAATC
>JAIRTV010000147.1 GCA_031254675.1 Planctomycetaceae bacterium
ATATTCGAGTTTTACTCGTTCACCATCTTTTTTCTCAACGGTAACGTATTTTCCTTCATAAGAAATAAATTTACCTATTACGTTAATATCGCCGATATGAGTTTCCCATTCGTGCCAGATTTCTTTTGTAACATCAATAACTTTTTCCTCTGGTTCTTCAAACCACCATGGTTCTCTCTCTCGTGTAATAGCTTCCGATGCAAGAAAAATATCATGGAAAACACTCTCTTTTTTAGAGATATTATTGTACCAACATTCATCGGAAATAACTTGGAAAAATTTTTTGGCTTCTCCCTCCTCTGTATAATCTTTTAGATTAAATCGATACCATCTATCATTTTCCTTGTAAAAACAAATTGGATGGATTGGCGGATTATGACGATTACCATCGTCACTTTTTTCTGTTATTCGGGCAATAATTGCAGCAAAATTATCTTTTCGAACTTCTCCCATATAATCAATTTGAATATTCCTTTTTTTATGATAATTCAAGATTACTTTATCAAAATTGTCTTTAGTAATATTTTCTCCTTTATCTGTGTAATATTTGTGCATGAGATTCCATTTTGTTTCTGAATCTCTATCTTTACTTAACCATTCACTAAATCTCTCAGAAATGGGTCTATCGGTTTGAATGAAAATTTTATACGCTGCTAAGTCAGAAAGAAGCGGCGAATGGTTTTGATTTGTTTCAATATCATTGACCGTTTCTTTACCGAATTCTTTACCAAAATAGTTAATGATCGGATCATACAGTTTAAACAAATATTTTTTCTGACCTATTTGTATTTCGTTAAATTTTTTTGCTTCATTAATTTGTACAGTCTCCTTGACGGAATAAATTTTCTCATCTGCATAACTAAAAATATTTGCAAATAATAAAGATACGTTAATCAAAAAAACGAACACATCTTTTTTGAACATACAATCTCTCCTATTAAATTGATTTTACGAATAACTGCACTTTCCTAAAAATACAGAAACTCAACATTGTAATTCAGATTTTTGTCAACATTATTTTTCTCAATATTGGTTCAATATTGTTCTTTACAGAAGACCATACCTCATGGTATAAACATGATATTATTTCCCGCAACTAATTCTATTGAACGCATGAAGTGCCCCACGAACAACACTACAAAAACTAAACGTAATCGTCCCAAACCTCGAACGATTACGAAGTGGATTCAACCGTTGGTTTGAGTGAACACTTCCAACGAGTATTTTACCATCTTACGAATATCAGACGCAAGTCCCCATAACTTTTTCGCAACATGTTAGAGCAGACCACAACGAATTCAAAGCGTGATACAAAAACTCCCAAAACAAAAGACTCGTGGAAGGAATACAAAACATCGGGACAAGTTTTTTTGAATCAACAATTGCTCTGAATAGTCGGACAGTCCAATTTTTGTCCAATTGCCTTTACTCAGCGTGATTATTCTTGTCCCCCGTTGTAAAAATACCTCATTTCAATATAATATGGGACTGTGACTTGAGAATCTTTGAAATCCTCAGAACATTACTAAGTCTTTTTTTAATCAATAGTTACGTTTATAAAAACCGAGCCGATGTCTGATACGAACTTCCCGTTTGACGAATCTTCTGCAATCCCCAACTCCACCCCCAATAGCAATAATAGCGGTACACGGTTGCTGCAACTCTCTATTGAGGACGAAATGAAAAATAGCTATCTGACGTACGCAATGAGCGTGATTGTCAGTCGGGCATTGCCGGATGTACGGGACGGACTCAAACCATCACAACGACGTATCCTCGTCGCAATGAATGACTTAAATCTTTCACCAGGCGCAAGCCGAACAAAATGCGCTAAAATTTGCGGTGAAACAATGGGTAATTATCACCCACACGGCGATGTGGTTATCTATCCAACTCTCGTCCGAATGGCTCAAGAATGGAATGTTCGCAAAGTATTGATCGATAAGCAAGGTAATTTCGGGTCTATCTCCGGAATGCCTCCCGCCGCTATGCGTTATACCGAAGCACGACTGGCACCGGCTGCCGCTCTCATGCTTGATGACCTCGAACTCGATACCGTCGATTTTATCCCGACTTACGACGAACAACGTGTAGAACCAACCGTGTTGCCGTCGAAGTTTCCTAATCTTTTAGTCAACGGTTCCAACGGAATTGCCGTCGGGATGGCAACAAGTATTCCCACGCATAACGTCAACGAAGTTTGTGACGCTATTTTAGCCGTGTTGGATAATCCGAGTATTTCGCCGTTGGAATTGCTCAATATTTGTCCCGGTCCTGATTTTCCGACAGGCGGTATTATTTGTGGACGGCGCGGAATTCATCAAGGTTATCTGACCGGACGAGGAACAGTTATTGTCCGAGCAAAAGCCCGAATTGAGGAAACTAATAAAAAAACACGGATCGTTATCACTGAACTCCCCTATCAACAAGCAAGAGATGATGTCGAAAAGAAAATAGAATTGGTTGCAAAAGAAGGGAAAATTACCGGTATTACCGCCGTTCATAACGAATCTGATCTTAAAGAACCGGTTCGGCTTATTGTTGATGTCAAAAAAGATGCTGATCCCGATGTGGTGTTGAATCAACTTTATCAGTTCACTCCTTTACAAGATTCATTTTCGATTATTCTTCTGGCTCTGGTCGATGGCAAACCGCGAGTTTTTACGTTTAAAGAATTGGTCGAAGAATTTATCCGACATCGTATTACGGTGATTCGCCGCCGTACACAATTTTTGTTGGCAAAAGCCCGAAAACGGAAACACACGGTTGAAGGATTGGTGATTGCTCATGCCAATATCGACGAAGTTATCCGAACGATTCGGACTTCCGCAACTCAGGCAGAAGCAAAACAACGACTCATGTTAATCGAATGTCCGTCTGCAATGTTGGAACGGGCGTTGGGTGTGGGTTTTACCGACTTCCAAACGGAACGCGGGATTCATGAAACTTACACGCTCACTCCAGTTCAAGCCGATGCAATCCTTCGTATGACGCTTGGGCATCTCGTCAATCTGGAACAGGAAAAACTCGGTGAAGAATATCGTAATCTTTTATTGGAAATTGCGGAATATCTAAAAATTCTTGCCGATGAAAATCTGATTCGGGATATGATTCGGGGCGATTTGCAACAAATTAAGGCAAAACATGGAGAGAAACGCCGAACAGAAATTTCCGGTGATGAAGCGGTTGATATGGACATTGAGGATTTGATCGAAGAAGAAACAATGGTCGTTTCTATTACGCAAAGTGGTTATATTAAGAGGACACCGGTGTCTATTTATCGTGCGCAAAAACGCGGCGGCAAGGGCAGGATTGGTGCCAAAGTTGCCGACGAAGACCCGATTCAACATCTTTTCATTACAACAACACACAATTATTTATTGTTCTTTACGAATTTTGGTAAGGTTTATTGGCACAAAGTTTATGGTTTGCCGGAACTTCCGCCAACCTCGAAAGGCAGAGCAATTGTGAATTTATTGAATCTTGCTGCCGGAGAACAAATTGCGGATTGTCGGGCGGTTAAAGATTTCAACATACCGGATCAATATCTCGTTTTAGCAACGAAAAATGGATTAGTGAAAAAGACGGCTCTTTCAGCGTTTGGTCGTCCGCTTAAAGGTGGGCTGATTGCAATTAAACTGCGTGAAGGCGATGAGTTGATTGATGTAACTGTTGTTGGTCCCGGCGACGAATTGATTATATCCACTGCAACCGGTAACGCCATTCGTTTTCGACACACGGATGCTCGGGCGATGGGGCGTGCGGCAAGCGGAGTTAAAGGAATACGGTTACGTAAAGGCGATGCGGTGGTTGGTATGATTGTGGCGTCGCCGGATATGACGTTGTTGACGGCGTGCGCCAACGGTTACGGGAAACGAACCCCAATCGGTCCCAACGGTGCTCCCGAAACAGAACTACCGCCCGACCCCAATACTCTGGACGACGAAAATGTCAACGATCTTGCCAACGACAACGCCAGCGATTCCGAAATGGACAGCAGTGTTGAGACGGAAAATGTTGACGAAACGGAAAACACCGACGGCGACGACATCAATACAAATTTACGTTATACAACAAAACATCGTGGTGGTTTAGGGTTGAAGGATATTAAAACATCGCAACGGAATGGAGCAGTGATTAGTATTACTCGTGTTCGCGATGACGACGAAGTGATGATGATTACGGCAAAAGGTCAAATTCAACGGATTGCTGTTTCAGATATTCGAGTTATGGGACGCAATACGCAAGGTGTTCGTTTAATGAATCTCGATGCAGATGACACACTGGTTGCCGTCAAAAGAATTCCAAAAGATGAAAACTCAACTGAAAATAATAATACCACAGAAATAGAAACTTCAGACGAAACCAATGAAACAAATAATCTGTAAAACAAAAATCGTTTTTTCTTTCTCATTTCTCGCGTGGTTATGAAATTGAACAAGATTACAATAGAGAATTTTCGTTGCTTCGAATCTTTAACGATGGGATTTGAACAAGATGTCAACGTTATTGTTGGTGTCAACGGAGCCGGAAAATCGTCTTT
>JAIRTV010000165.1 GCA_031254675.1 Planctomycetaceae bacterium
ATATTCGAGTTTTACTCGTTCACCATCTTTTTTCTCAACGGTAACGTATTTTCCTTCATAAGAAATAAATTTACCTATTACGTTAATATCGCCGATATGAGTTTCCCATTCGTGCCAGACTTCTGCTGTAACATCAACAACTTTTTCTTCGTCAAACCACCATGGTTCTCGTTCCCGTGTGAGGGCTTCCGACGCAAGAAAAATATCATAGAAAATGCTATCCTTTTGGGACATATTATTGTACCAACATTCATCGGAAATAACTTGGAAAAATTTTTCAGATTCTCCCAACTCTGTATAATCTTTTTTACTAAAATTATACCATCTTCCATCTTTCTTATAATAACACATTGGAAATATCAGTGGTTTAACTCGATTACTATCTTCACTTTTTTCTGTTCTTCTGACAATAATTGCAGCAAAATTGTCTTTTCGAACTTCTCCCATATAATCAATTTGAATATTCTTTTTTTTATGATAATTCAGAATTACTTTATCAAAATTATCTTTAGTGATATTTTCGCCTTGATCTGCATAATATTTTTGGATCATATTCCATTTTGTTTCTGGATCTCTATCTTCACTTAACCATTCACTAAATCTCTCAGAAATGGGTCTATTTGTTTGAGTGAGAGTTTTATACATGGCTAAGTCAAAAAGAAGCGGCGAATGATTTTGATTTGTTTCAATATCATTGACCGTTTCTTTACCAAAATAGTTGATAGTCGGATTATATAGTTTAAACAAATATTTTTTTTGACCTATCTGTATTTCGTTAAATTTTCTTGTTTCATTAATTTGTATGGATTCCTTGATGGAATAAACCTTCTCTTCGGCATAACTAAAAATATTTGCAAATAATAAAGATACGTTGACGAAAACAAAGAATACGTGTTTTTTGAACATAAAATCTCTCCTACTAAATTTGTGTTATAAATAAGCAAAAGTTTTTAATATAACTTTAGATTTGTATGGTTATTGTAGAGCTTACAAAATCATCTCACATTGTTATCAATACATTATAATCGAATTTTCGATAGTGTAAATATTGGCAGTAACAGATACTTTTATTGAAAAAGTTGTCATGAAATATTATCGATAATTGTAATGAAAACGCGATATGTGTACGTTCCTATTGTTGATCTTTTCAGCGAAAGGATTGCTTATTGACCTACCTCTTGCTTTTCAGTCATGAACAAGTAAAATAATATACTAAAATTAGTTTTTATCAGATATTGTTGTTGCCGAGTAATCTGTCAAAGCAATATTTCTTTGATAAAATTTACATTTTTTCATTGTACGTCAAATAAACCTTTTAATTTTTGTATGGATATTATCATGTCAAAAAATTTTGTTTCATGTTGTTTTGTCGTTTTCATTTTTTGTCAATCTGCATTTATTTTTGGCGAATCACGGCAATTTGATGTTGTGATTTACGGTGGAACCAGTGCGGCGGTTACGTCGGCGGTGCAGGTGAAAAAAATGGGGCAGTCCGTGATTATTGTTTCGCCGGATAAACATCTCGGCGGACTCAGTAGCGGCGGTCTTGGTTTTACCGATTCCGGTAACACAAATACCGTTGGCGGTCTCTCTCGCGAATTTTACCAACGTATTTACACCGCTTATCAGAACGAAAAAGTATGGCAATGGCAAAAAATGTCCGAATACGCCAATGTCGGGCAAGGAACCAAAGCAATGTTGCATGAGGATAAAACGATGTGGATTTTCGAACCGCATATTGCGGAGGAAGTATTTGATACATGGATTATTGAACAAAAAATTCCGGTTGTCCGCAACGCATGGCTTGACCGTCAAAACGGTGTCAAAAAAAACGGCACAAAAATTATTTCAATAACAACATTGGACGGTCAAACCTTTTCAGGCAAGATGTTTATCGACGCAACTTATGAAGGTGATTTAATGGCTGCTGCCGGAGTTGACTATCATGTCGGACGCGAATCAAATGCACAATATGGCGAAACATGGAACGGCAATCAGGTGGGAACATTGCATCACGGACATTGGTTCAAAAAACCGGTCGATCCGTACATTATTCCTGGTGACCCGAAAAGCGGACGACTGAAATATATTGACGCAAGTGCGCCGGGAGTTCGCGGCGAGGCAGATCATCGGGTTCAAGCTTACTGTTTCCGAATGTGCCTCACCAATCACGAACCCAATCGCATTCCGTTTCAAAAACCGGAAGGTTATAATCCGAATGATTATGAATTGTATGCCCGCGTTTTTGCAACAGGTTGGCGTGAAACATTTGCCAAATTCGACCAGATTCCAAATCATAAAACCGATACAAATAATCATGGACCTTTTAGTACGGATTTCATCGGAATGAATTACGATTATCCCGAAGCCTCTTACGAACAACGAAAAGAAATCATTGCCGAACATACAAAATATCAGCAAGGGTTGATGTATTTTCTTGCCAATGATGAACGAGTTCCTGAAGATGTGCGTAACAAAATGTCGCGTTGGGGACTTGCCAAAGATGAATTTATTGATAACGAAAATTGGTCTCATCAGATTTATGTACGAGAAGCACGTCGCATGATTGGTGAATATGTTACAACGGAGCTTGATTGTATGGCGAAACGGCGTTGTCCCAAACCGGTTGGAATGGGTTCTTACGCTCTCGATTCGCACAATGTTCGTCGCTATATTACGCCGGAAGGAACGGTTCAGAATGAGGGTGATATTGGTGTTGCGCCGCGAGGTCCGTACGGAATTGATTTCGGGTCTATTGTGCCAAAACATGAACAGTGTACGAATTTGCTTGTACCGGTTTGTGTGAGCAGCTCTCATATTGCTTTCGGCTCTATTCGGATGGAACCGGTCTTTATGATTCTCGGTCAAAGTGCCGCAACAGCCGCCGTTTTGGCAATTCATGAAAATATTGATGTACAAAAAATCGATTATGAAAAACTCAAAACACGTCTTATCGAAGATGGTCAACGCTTGTTTTATTTGGAACAAAAAAAACATTCCAACAGTGTTGATGTGAATAAATTGAATGGAATTGTTCTTGATAATAATTCCGCTCAATTGCTTGGGAATTGGAATAGCAGTTCGTCAATGCCGAAATTCGTTGATACCGATTACCTTCACGATGCCAACGAAAACAAAGGCAAAATGTCTGCTAAATTTTCGTTCACAATCAACAAATCAGGTAACTATGAAGTTCGGATTTCCTACACACCGAATCCCAATCGGTCTGTTACGGTTCCGGTGCAAATTGTCCACAACAACGGCGAAACAACCGTCTTCGTCGATCAAACAAAAAAAACACCGATTGAAAATCTTTTTGTATCACTCGGAATATTTTCGTTCGACAAAACAGCAATTATTACCGTTTCAAATAAAGATACAAACGGTTACGTAATCGTTGATGCCGTCCAACTCATTTTGCAAACACCATGATTGTCATGATACATTGAACTGTTACAAATGATTGTCTTATATTTTGCGGTAAGCAACGCAAAAAGTAGGTGATTTTGCGCGGAAAAAGACTTTTGCCTACAGTTGCGCCGATGAAATCATGCTCGTTCTTAAATACATAGTGTCCCATTGAAATTGCAGCCGGGAATTTTCAGTAATTTCTAATTTGTGAGCGAATTCTCTAATTTTCGCCAAGTATAACGCGAAAAACATTTCGTTTTTATAGACGCAATGCATTTATCAACCTGTACTTCCGGCAATATCTTTACAACATTCGGTCAAACATAACGACAACCGAATTCTAAAACCTGCAAAGAATCTATGACTTATTTTTTCAAGTTTTCTAAAAAATTAAGAAAGTTATCTTGATATTTAACAGTTTTTGCTGTTAAATATAATTTAATAGATACAGCGACAGTTTTGAATCGTTGCGAAGTGGTGAACTGTGCGCAGTGATCTAAAACACTTTATCAAACACAGGAGATTATTCATGAAAAATTTCAAGACAAACACACTAAAAAATTCGGTGAATCATTCAATGTTAAGATGCTCAAAAGCAGGGAAAATTGCGAGGAAAAAATGTGAGAAAGTTGGTTTTACTCTTGTCGAACTTCTTGTGGTGATTGCGATTATCGGCGTTTTAATCGCATTGTTATTGCCAGCCGTCCAAGCAGCGCGCGAAGCCGCGAGACGTTCACAATGCTTGAACCATCTAAAGCAAACTGGAATCGGGATACACAACTTTCACGATACTACTTTAGGGTTACCTCCCTATTTCATTGAAGAACACCGTCCCGGCTTTTGGGTTTTGTTGTTGCCGTACATCGAACAACAACCCCTTTACGACAACATTACCTCTTACGGTATTGGTCAATATTTCCAAACTTACTGGGGAACTTTGACATCGGAGCAAAAAGATGCACACGGTTCTGTTCCGATTATTAAATGTCCTTCGCGACGTGGTGGTGTGGCTTATACAGATGAGTGGCGTCCCGGTCCGCAAACGGATTATTCACCGATCGTTTATCTGCGAACTACAGGAGAAGCTCCTGAACCTGCGATTCCCGCCAATCAAACAACATATTCCAATATTGATCGCTGGTGGGACGTTGCATTACGTTCTCGTTCTTATTATGAACTTCATAGTCCGAAGCGTAAAAACAATTCACCGTTCAAAATGGCAGGATTGCAAGTTGCCGGTAATTTAAGTACGTGGCAAACGTCCAATTCGTTTGCGGCTTGGACTGACGGAACGAGTAATCAACTGATTGTTGGCGAAAAATATATTCCGCCGGATTATCTTGGTAAATGTGTTCAAAATGCTGTTGCGAGCGGTTTGGTTCCAAGCAGTGGATATAGCACTAAAGTCGCGCGAATGGACTGTAGCGGATTTTATCAAAATGACAACAATTTTTCCGCAATGGCATGTTTAATGCACAATTATGGCAATAATGTTGGTGCTCTTGTGAAACGGGCAGACAGTGTTGTAACACAAGAGCCAACAAGCTTTTATAGTTTTGGCAGTTATCATCCGGGAATTTGTAATTTCCTTAGAGGCGATGGTTCTGTGGTTTCCGTGCAAAATAATACTGCTGATATTATGTTATTAATGTTGTCTGATACCGGTGACGGTGGAATATCGGAACTTCCATAGAGCGAATAGTTTGCAGTAAATAGTTTCGCAAATGAATTACAACAATAATTCCATTTTCGTAACTATTAATTATTTAATGCTTTATTTTTGAATTTTGAAAATACCATGAAAAATTATTTTATTCTTTTCATTTTTGTATTTCCATTGATTTTCGGTTGCGGGCATCCGAAAGTAACCGGAACGGTAAAATTTGACGACGGAACACCGTTGACTTCCGGCGGTGTTACGTTTATCAATTTACCGTATCAGGCAGGCGGTACTATTAAATCAAATGGAAGTTACGAAATATTTGAGTCGAAACCTGGAGATGGTGTTCGACCGGGAACGTATCGTGTTACCGTTTCTGCAACAACCGGAGGCGGCAGTGATGGAATGCCGCTTGTTCATTTGGTTGATCCGAAATTCGAAAATTCATCCACTTCCGGTCTGACTTGCGAAGTCAAAGGAAATACCGTATTTGATATTATCGTTACAAAACCGGCAAAGTAATTGAAAATCTTCCAACAATAGAAAACAATCAGAGCAATCGACTCTTTTTATTAACTATTTAATAGTTGCAAATTTTCTATTTTTGTTCCAATATCGAATCAAAAGTATGTTTTCCTGACGGAACATTTTGGAACGTTTTACCATTGGGAACGACAACGGTTGCAGTGCTACCGGGTGGAAGTTCGATTTCCCAATGGAATTTGTTGCCGTCACGTTCCCATCGACTTTTTATCAATCCGCGAACGGAATGATATTCCGCTTCGACAAACTTCAAATTGCCAACCGCGAATGGTTTCATTATAAGATGTTCAAAACCAGGGTGTTGCGGATCAGCCTTAATTCCTGCCAAATATTCGTAATACCAAATAATCAGATCACCAATCAACATCACGTGATTACCGCTATTCATTGCCGGATTTGCGGTATCGCCGTTCCAGAGTTCCCAGATTGTTGTTGCGCCTTTTTCGATCATATAACCCCAACTCGGATAATCCGTATTCGTCGCAAATTTATACGAAATATCAGCACGCCCAAAATCACTGAGAACACGGTTTAACCATTGTCCGCCAATCAATCCTGTTCCAATATGATTGTTTGTAACTTTTTCGATATTGGCGACCAATGTTTCAAAAACCTTGTTACGCAATTCATTCGGCACAATATCAAAACGCAACGGTAAAACACAGGAAGTTTGCGTTCCGTTATCATATTTTGCTGTTTCGGTATTCAGGAATTTATCGTTGAATGCTTTACGCATTGCGGTTGATTTTTGTGCCAATTCTGCTGCTTCGGAATCTTTGCCGAGCATTTTGGCGTATTTCGTCAACAAATCGAGATTGTGAATATAATACGATGTTGCTAAAATTGCTTTTGATGTTTTTCGTGCGGGGTCTTGCGAATGAATCAATTCCGGTTTTTCCGGTGGCACACACCAATCGCCGTAGTTATCGTTCTCGATAATTCCATCGTTCACAAATTGACCAAGATGACCGATTAGCCAACGTTTCATTGCTTCATAATGTTTCTCAATGGGACGCCGATCTCCGTACATGGTGTAAATACTGTCGGGGATAATTGTAAACGCACTAGGCCATGTGATGTTGGAGCTGTACAGAGGCCAGAAGTTTGGACAAACATCGGACAAATTACCGTCGTCCCGTTGTGAGTCTTCAATATCAATGAGCCATTTTGAATAGAGCGTTATATTATCGAACAAAAACATCTCTCCTTTGGATTCGGCGGCACGATCACCTTGCCAACCTTGACGTTCATCACGTTGCGGACAGTCCGTCGGAATACTCAGATAATTTCCTTGTGTTCCACGAACGACGTTACGAAAAATTGCGTTAATTGTTGTGTTGCTTGTTTCAAATGTTCCCACTTTTGGCAAATCCGTGTTGATAACTCTTGCGGTCAATGTTTTTTCGTTCGGTTTGATATTTTCAGGCAATCCCGTCAATTCCGCATAACGAAAACCATGATACGTAAAAAACGGTGCATAATAACTGATGCCTTTTTCGTTACCGGAAGCGATATAAATATCGCGACATTGCGCACCGCGTAAATTTGCAACATAAAGAGTTCCATCGGGTAAAAGAGTTTCGGCGTGACGAATTTTTAGTTCCGTTCCTTCAGTTAGACCCGTTGGAATTTGTAATTGACAGTTTCCGACCAGATTAACACCAAAGTCGAAAATCCAAACGCCGGATTTCACTTCCTTAACAGACACCGGCGCGATTTCCTCAACAACACGCATCGGTGGCATCATTTGCGCAACAAGTTTACCTTTTGGCGCGTCAACGATTCTGGCGGTTTCTCTAAAATACGAAACTTTTTCCATTCGCGCATCGTAAATTTCGCCGTCGTAATCGTTGTTGTCTCGAATCGAGCCATTGGTCGAAAGCCGCCAAATTTCGTCACTGATCATTGTTTGCGTTGAACCGTCGGCGTATTGAATTTCTAATTGGAACAATAATTTCGGATAACCGAAAGTCCGTGTTGTTGTTGGCTCGGTTAATCGCGGAGCATAAAACCGACCATTACCAAGTTTCACAACAACACAATTGGGATTCGGATTATTAGAATCGGTATCGGATTTTAACGCTGTTGGATCAATATCATAAGTTACATAAGGAACACGTTTATCGTAATCGGTTAATACCGGATCAAGAACATGATCTCCGATTTTTTTATCATTCAGAAAGAGTTCATAATAACCAAGACCGGAAATATAGGCTGTAGCGCGAATTGGTTTTTGTTTCACTCGGAAAAATTTGATGAACTCTCGTGCTGGCGGAGTTCGTCGCGGAGTATCAATCTTGATTTCGCCCCAAGGACTACCGCCAAGATCGGCGATTTTAGCAACATTTTTCCATGCGGAATCGTCAAACTCCAATATTTCAGCACTTTCGGGCAAATGATCAACTGCTTTCCATGTTGTATCGGTTTTGAGCAAAAGTTCTGTTCCGTTTTTGTACAAAATCCGCAACACTCCAATCAATCCGGCGGGATTTGGCGCATCGCCGTGATTGTTGACTTCAACCGCCAGAACATTTTTTCCTTGTTTCAAAAAACCGGTTACATCGAAAATTTTTACCGTTTTGAAATTGGAACCGGTTCCTACTTCTTTGCCGTTCAGATATGACTTGAAACTATTGTCGGCAGTGAGTGCGAGTTCGGCTTTATCGACGGTGGATAATTGGGCGGCGTCCACGTCAAACACTTTGCGGAACATGACATGTCCGGACGGAGCGTTTAAGGCTTTGGCGTCTGTCCAAACCCACACGGCTCCGTCCAATAATACGTTCGATTTTTCGTTTTCTTTTTCTTCCAACGAAACTTGATCAAGACCGATCCATTTTGCTTGCCAATTTTCTGGTTCGAAAATTCCGGTGCTGAATGTTGCGACAACCGGAAGCGATGGTTGGTTCTGTTTGTCCCAAACCGTCAACATCCATGTGTATTCCGATTTCTGTAACAACTGTTTACCCGCATATTCAACCAACACCGTATTTTCCGTAACTTTTCCAGAATCCCAAACGGTTTCGGCTGGTTTGGCAAGAGTTGGAGTTGTTCTTTCGGTTCGGTAAACGATAATTTTGTATGCGGATTGAGTTTGGTCATTTTCGTCCGATTTCAATTTCCACGAAAAACGTGGTTTGAGTTCGTCAATTCCTCGCGGCTCCGACAAAAATTCCAACCGTAAATCGTATGGTTCGACAGTTCCGGCAGCAGCCGAAACAGAAATAGAATTTTCCGAATGATCCACATTTTCTTGAGCAATACAAACGGTCAACGAAAGAAGCACAAAACAAAAAATCAAAAATCGATTTAACATACGGTTTCCTGGCTTGTTAAGGGTTAATAATATCGCTGGAGTTAGGGCGACAACCCAAAACATTTTATCATTTCGAAAAGACAAATCAATGGCAACAAATGGGGTTGCTTGTTTGTTTGCGAAAATTCGGATAGATTACAATTCGATCCGCCAAAGAATTTTGAAACGACGCATCATCCGCGTGTCGTGATAATTGCAGCAAAAATACTGAAAAATTTCTTATCCTCGTCTGTATAAGTAGCACGCAATATCTTTGCACTCCTTTCTGGTATGTGTAACACAAAAAAGAAGTATAACCAATCTGAATGCTCGCGAAAAGAGTTCGTTCATTGATGGTACGGAGTATATTTTGTAAACATCTGCCAGAAACAGCCTTCTCCAATCTGGTAAAAATTTTCAAGTTATTATTGTTCCGACGAATCCTCCAAAGTGGGCAATGAAACGAATACCACCCAAAAAACACCTAGTTTGCAATAAAAATCAGGAAAATGAAAAAACGATTCAATAAAAAACAAAAATCGATGACCAAAATTCAAAAAAAATAAAAATTCAAAAAAAATAAAACGATAAAACTAATTATTAGAGGAGTCTCAGCAAAATTTCTTAACTTAAGACGTATAGGTATTTCACCATGAAAGAACAATGTGAAGCGATGCTGGAGAGAACATGGAGCAAACATACTTTTTGGAAACATCTGGCAGTTTATGTTTTGATTATCTGGACGGATTTCCTTACCATGCATGGATACTATCTCCTGCTCGACGTTTGGAATACGCCGCATCCCTCTTACCAACCGTTGTTTTCGTTCATCGCGATTCAAGTCATCGCTTTGCTGTTTGCTATCATTTTCGGCGTTTGGCAAGTCTTTCGCGGACAGGAGCGACTCAAGACCGCCGCTTGGCTGTTGCTTGCTCTGCTTCCGGCGTTCATCTGGTATTCGCAAGTTTCACTCGCGTTTCAATTTGTCGAGGAACGGCAAATCCGACAACGAGAAGCAAACTGGTACTTATTAACATCGCAAACAATCGGTGCTGCTCTTTTTGACGGTATTGGTCGCTGGACGCTTCCCTTTCGGCTCGAAGGCGACCGTGTTATCATGTTCTACGACGCTTCAATTGCCGATCCGAAAAGCGATATGGAAAAAATGGACGCTTTCATTAAAAAAGAGGAACAATATCTCGGAGCAACAATGCCGACAAAAATTCACTGGATGCGTGCTCCGCTACTCGGAATGCCGGGACTCGCGTTGAATTGGGTGTCCATCGCGCAAACCAATCAATACGATAACAAAAAGAGTATTGATGGACTCGATTATCACGAAGCTTCACACAACATCATGTCTATTCCGTCAGCAACAGCGACTTGCACCGGATTTTATCCACCAACGATTCTCCTTGAAGGCTGGGCGCAGGCACGGTCAACGTCTTGGGAAACACTGGCTGAAGAGTGTTGGGAGTTGAAGCAGTCACATCGAGCGTTAACACTTCATGAGGCGATTTCCGACATTTACTACAATTCGTCTGATGGTCGGATTTACCAGCAGGGTGGAACATTTGTCACGGTGCTACTCGACAAATTCGGACAGGAAAAGTTTCGTGAGCTTTATCTGCACTGTACACGGAAAACTTTCGAGAGGGATATTGAACGAATTTATGGAGCGACGCTTGACGAACTGGACAAACTTTATTGGCGGGAAGTCGAAGTTTGGCACGGTTCGAAGTATTCATTCGAGAAAGCAACGGAGCATTGTTCGGTAGAGGAAAAATCGTTACTTGACGAATTTCGGCAAGCTTACGAAAGGCAGATGAAAGCCTTTTATCAATGGACAAAAAATGGAACACTGGAAGCCGTCGTCCAGTCATCCTATCTTGGTTCCGATGCTGATATGGTCTCAACATCGGAGATCCTTTTCCAAGCGAAAGACGGTGTCTTTTTGCGATTTTGTAAAAAGAGTACTGGAAGCGGAACACATCTTCTCGACAAGAAAACCGGCGAGCAGAAAAGTACGAATTACGAAGTGATTGATTGCAACCTGGTAACCTCAGAAAAATGGGTTAGCATGTTCCAGTATTCAAGTGCCGAAGAGGAATCCAAGCAAGAAAGCTGGGATTTCATGATCTTCCCTTCCGAACGTGAGTACAAACAGGAATATTTTCGTCGGCATTATTTGGCGGCATTTTGCCCACTTTCGTTGTTTTTTACGAGATACGGTCATTCATTCACCAATCCGGTTAAATACCTCTGGGAGCCTGCAATTGGGACGATTATTCAAAGCGTCATCGAAAAGGACGGTATTGTCGAATTAACACTGAAAACACCGGAA